>DATEWO010000042.1:0-2025 GCA_035257925.1 Propionibacteriaceae bacterium
CCGGGGATCGGGTGGAAGGCGTGATCGATCTCGGCCCGGCACACCACACCCCCTGGGGCGTGGTCCATGGCGGCGTCTACACCGCAGCCGTCGAAAGCGCCGCCAGCGTCGGCGCGACCACCGCCGTGGCCGACCGCGGCCAAATCGCGGTAGGCATCAACAACAACACGTACTTCGTCCGCTCGATGACCACCGGCACCGTCGCCGTCACCGCCGCACCCCTTCACCAGGGACGAACCCAGCAACTGTGGGACGTCCGCATCACCGACCAGAGCGGCCGAGTCGTCGCACGAGGAACGGTCCGGCTGCAAAACATCCAGCCACGACAATGAGACAGAGAACGCGGCGGCGGACACGTCGTGTGTTCGACCGGCCGGTGGAACTGGCCGGGATCATCGCAGAGTTCCTGACGGAGAGGTGACGGACAATGGGTTTCGGTAACAGCGCGGCAGACATCGTTGTCGCAACTCCGCTGCGCACCGCGATCGGCACGTTCGGCGGGGCGCTCAGGGATGTCCCGGCCACGGACCTCGGTGCCACGGTGGGCAGGGCCGTGATCGAGCGTTCGGGTATCGACCCCGCGCGCATCAACCAGGTGATCGTCGGCAACATCCTGTCCGCGGGTCAGGGCATGAACCCCGGCCGCCAGGTCGGGGTGAAGAGCGGTGTCCCGGTCCAGGCGCCGGGCCTGACCCTCAACCGGATGTGCGGCTCGGGACTGCAGGCGATCATCAATGCTGCCCAGGAGATCGCCCTCGGCGACGCCGACGTGGTGCTGGCCGGCGGGATTGAGAACATGGACCAGGCGCCCTTCCTGTTGCCCAAGGGCCGCTACGGCTACCGCATGGGACTGCCGGACGCCAAGATCCTTGATCACATGGTCAACGACGGCCTGTGGGACGCTTTCAACGACTACCACATGGGCATCACCGCGGAGAACGTCGCGGAGCGGTACGGCATCACCCGGGAGGACTGCGACGCCTACGCCGCCCGCAGCCACCAGCTCGCGGCCAAGGCCCACAGTGAGGAGCTCTTCGCCGGCCAGATCGTGCCCGTGCCCATCAAGCAGAAGAAGCAGACCGTCGACTTCACCACCGACGAGCACGTGCGGCCCGACTCCACCGCCGAGGGCCTGGCGCGGCTGCGGCCGGTATTCAAAAAGGACGGTCTCGTGACGGCCGGCAACGCCAGCGGGATCAACGACGGTGCGGCGATGATGCTGGTGACCAGCGCAGCCAAGTCGGAGGAGTTCGGCCTGCCGGTCAACGGCCGGCTGGTCTCCGCGGCGGTCAGCGGCGTCGACCCGGCCTACATGGGCATCGGCATGGTGCCCGCGTCGCTCAAGGCGCTGGAGAAGGCGGGGCTGACCATCGATGACATCGACGTCGTCGAGGCGAACGAGGCCTACGCCTCCGTCGCCCTCGCGGTGCAGCGGGAGCTCAAGGTGCCCGACGAGAAGATGAACCCCGTCGGCGGAGCGGTCGCGCTGGGGCACCCTATCGGAGCCACCGGCGCGGTGCTCACCGTCAAGACCCTGTACGAACTGGAGCGCCGTCAGGCCCGCTACGGGCTCGTGACGCTCTGCATCGGCGGCGGGATGGGCATCGCCGCGGTATTCGAGCGGGTGGGATAGGCTCGCCGCGATGGATCATCGGTCTGGCTAGAGTGTCCTGTCCCCGGGATGTAGCGACACTGGGGCACATCCCCCACTGACGCAGAGCGGCGACGCATCCTTCGTCCTGACGACCAAGTCAAGGAGCGAGGAGGCGTCGCCGTGACGCAGGATGACCTGCTGTACCGCTTTCGTCTACGGACCTTCGCCATGGCCGCCGAGCTGGGCAATGTGCGGGCGGCGTGTCGGGCCATGGGGATCCACCCCTCGACCTACTACCGGTGGAAGCGCCAGCTCGACCGGCACGGCCCCGAGATCCTCCGGCCACGGGAACGCCGGGTGCCGCGCATGGCCAATCAGACCAGCGTGCTGGTCGAGCAACGAGTGGTCGCCTTCGCCCTCGGCCATCCCGG
>DATEWO010000043.1:0-5379 GCA_035257925.1 Propionibacteriaceae bacterium
GACGGCGCCCCCTGTACAAAGGATGACGCCATGGCGCGCGACTCCACGACAATTGACCTCAGCCGGTCCGAACTCCGGGAGGTCGCCGGCTACGCGGTGGTGTGCGCGTGGCCAGCACTAGCGATCTTCGAACGTGACCGCCTTGAGGATCGGCGCCCACGAGCGGCGATCGAGGCTGCGCAGGCGTTCGCGGATGGGGGCGAGCGGACTAAGGCGCTACGTGACAGCGCGTGGGCGGCACACCGGGCAGCTCAGGAGGCCCGCGATGCGGGACAAGCTGCGGCGAGCCACGCTGCGCGGGCGGCCGGCAACACGGTGGGTGCGGCGTTCCTCCACCCACTGCCAAAAGCTACTCAGGTCAAGCACATCCTCGGATCGGCCGCTCATGCCGCACGAGCGTTCGAGCTCTCCGCTGGAGACGATCCCGCCGTCGGACTCGAACAGATCGCGCAGTTCCGGATCCTTGCGCCTCCCGTCGTAGTTGACGTCCTCAGGCGCTATCCGAGCGCACCGCCTGGTGGTGGACGTGTCGGGGAGCTGATTCGAACGCTCGACGCAGCGCTGCGACGATCGGCGACCGACCGATAACCGATCCGTCAGCGGAACCGCTCCGCCGCGCTGTTTTCTCGTCCAACTCGACGGTGGGCCGCGCATCGCCGGTGTCGCAGACCGTCGCCTACGTTGAGATGCGGCAGCGATCGGCGGAAATGAACTCACGCGATCGCGACTCGCGAGCCACCGTTCTCGGCCAAGTCCGGTCAAACCGCGTCCCCGCGTCCGGCGGAGGCAGCGTTGCCCAAGGGATTCCCCGTGTACAGAGGTAATGTGCGGCTGAAATCTGATCCGACTACATGATCGCGTTCCGGCGAGTACGGCACGCCCAGGGGGAACAATGAGGGGCTTCAAGGACTTCGTTATGCGGGGTAACCTCGTCGAGCTTGCCGTCGCTTTCATCATGGCGGCCGCATTCGCTGCAGTTGTCACGACATTCACCAATTGGCTGCTCTCACTGATCCCGGCGGGGGCCACCAACTTCGGGGACACCAAGTTCGGGTTGTTCCTCACAGCGCTGGTGTCTTTCCTCGTCATCGCTGCGGTCGTCTATTTCTTCATCGTCACCCCGTACGAAAGAGTTAAGGCGCGTTTCGGAAAGCAGGACGCCGAGGCTTCGGACCCCGATGACATCGTGCTGCTCAAGGAGATCCGCGACTTGCTCGCCTCCCGTCAAGGCGGCGCCGTTTGATCCTGCGACGCCGTTTGAGCCGGCCACTCAACAACGCGCGTCCCCGATCGAAGATCGGGGACAAAGAGGGCTGGGTACAGGAAGGGGTGGCGTACGCCGACGCTCCTGCTGTCAGGGCCTGAGTCAAAACTCTAACGGTCAGCCGACTACTCAATCGATGGTCGGCGGGCGGTGGCGATCAGATGTGGGCTCAGGCCCAATAGTTCAGGAACTCGTTCGATGGCCCGTGCGGTGTCGAGCACGACCTGCCAGGCGGCAGGGTCGTACAGCCGGGCCTGCATGTCGCTGGCAGCAAGGGGCATTCCCTCGACGCCGACGAGATCCTCAAGAGCCAGTCCCGCGTCCGCGATCTCTTCGATCAGCTCTGCGGGGCGGTGCGTGTAGCCGCTGAATCCATCCGGGGTTACCGGCGGCAGATTTCCGGTGCGTTCCACATCGGGCAACAGCGCCAACAGGTCGGGATAGCTCTCATATAACCGCTCGGCTACAACACCGTCCAGTCGAGGAGCCCAGCGAGAGATCACCGCAGCGAAGACTGGGCCACCGGGGTGGACAACGCGCAAGGCTTCACGCAGCGCCTGGACCCGGTGGGCCCGTTCCCGAAGGTGGTAGAGCGGCCCGAGCAGCACTACGGCGGCGACTGATGAGTCCGGCAGGTTCAGATCGCGGGCATCGCCAACTTCGGCGTGCACTGTGGACCCGCTTGACCGGTGAAGTTGCTCCACATGCAGACGCACGAGATCTCGATGCTCCACCGTGTAACCCAACTCAGCCAGCCACAACGCATAGCGCCCCGGCCCACCTCCAATGTCGGCGATTACCGCCGGCGCGGCAGGAAGTCGTCGCTGCAGAATCTCCTTCGTGCGCTCGAACTCGACTACACCCTTCGGATGACCCAGCCTGTCCCACTCCCCGCCTTGTGCGTAGTGCGCCTGGAGCTCGGCATCCTCAGAGCACATGGAGTGAGCCTGTCGGACCGCCGGAAAAATCGCGAGGGGTTTCCTCCAATGGCTGCCTAGTGCCGCAAGGCGACCGTCCACCGGGCATTATCAGCGGGTCCAGAAATTCTCCGGCTGTCGGCCTTGGCGGAAGCCGAAGTGCTCGGCCATTGCCATTGCTTCGTAGAAGTTGCTGGCCAAGGCGTCCGTCGTATGCGCATCGCTCGCGAACGTGATCGCACGGCCGCCTTCCTCGCTCCACCACTGCGGGATCCATGGCCGCAGAGGGCCACCGACGTTCAGCTCCAACGCCCTGCCGCTGCCAGCAAGGTCGCGCATCACCTGCCGGAACACATCCTCAAAGATCCGTGGGTTGAACGGACCTTCCTGCTGGGCCGGCCAATAGCGCACCGGGTAATCGATGTGCGACAACACTTCGTACACGTCCGAGCCGGTGATCATGCGCCGAGCTTCGGCCAGATACTCCCAAATCACCCTTTCCGCCGGCCACTGCCGATATAAGGTGATCGGCTCGCAACGGAGTGCGCCGGATTCGCCTGAGATCGGCAGCGTGTGCAGCGACCCATTCACACGATCCAGTGCGGAGAGGTCGAGGAGCTGCCGCGCCTTGTCTGCGTCGATGTGTGGCTGACCGAACTCGACTCCGCTGAGAATGCGCAACTCTGGAAACTGTCGTTGACACCGCTCAACACTCTCGACGTAGCCAGCCACGGCGAGCGGTTCTGGAATCAACAGGCCGTTCACGCCCACCAGAGGACGAAGATAATCAAGCAGATCCCCCGGGTCGATAACCCAGCCGGTGATGTCTAGGTGCTCGGTGAAGGCAAGCGCTGGCAGACCAATCTTGAGCGCACGACGGCACATCGCTTCCATCGTCCCGGCCGCAGCTGACCGCGGGCCGCCAGTGTCTTGAGACCACTCGCTGTGCACATGTCCGTCGCCAGTAAGACGCATGCCTTGATCCTCCACCGGCGTATTGGGGGCAGAGCAAGCCGCGGCAGGGCCCGAGTATCTGTGAAAGGGCTCGACAGCTGCGATCGCAGGCGCGACAAGAGGATTGGAGGCAGGACGCAGCCCACCCTGCAATGGCGCACAAATCGCAACCTGCCCAGCTCACTCGCCGATGACGACAGTCCAGGGTCGGATGGTCCATGAGGCGACCAAGCCATTCTGAACGTAAGGATCGCCGTCAATGAAGCGCTCAACGACGGAGCGATCCTCGGTCCGCCAAACGAGAACCGCTCGATCAGTCGGCTCGGCAAGGGCACCTGCGAGGATCAGGTCTCCACGGCGATGGGCTTCCCGAGCAAGCGCTAGATGCTCCTCCCGGAAGGCGGCACGCCGAGCTAAATAGTCATCAATCAGTGCGTACTCCAGCAGGTAATAACCCATACGGAGAGTGTGGTACGGGCGGTCGGGATGCAAGGCATGTCCGCGAATCACTTGCCGTCGAATGGAGTCGTTAAGGCAGAACGACAATTCCGTCCTCGTCGGAGACCACTGTTCGGCCGGGACTGACCCGCACTCCGCCGATCTCGATCGGCCGGTCAACCTGGCCGTCCCCGGTCTTGCCGCTCTTGCGGGGGTTCGTACCCAGCGCCTTGATGCCAATCTCCAGACCATTCAGGGCGACGCTATCGCGGACAGCCCCGTTGATCACCAGGCCGGCCCAGCCGCGGTCTACGGCGATACCGGCGATCACGTCACCGACCAACGCTGTGCGTAATGAACCACCACCGTCGACGACCAACACCGCGCCCTCGGCATCGGGCCAATCGGCCAGCGTCGACTTGAGCAGGGCGTTGTCCTCGAAGCACTTGACCGTCACCGCACGGCCTGCAAAGCGAGCATGTCTACCGAAGCTCCGCAGCTGGAGCGGGATCGACTGCAGTGCCTCACCGTGCAGGTCGACCAGGTCGGCTGTGCTCATCTGGTCGGACGATTCCAGTGGCATCAGGCCGCCCGCACGGTGAGCACCGGGCAGGGTGAGTCCATCAGGATGCGGTGCGCGTTACTTCCGAGCACCATCTTGCCTACGGCTGAGCGACGGCGGATACCGATCACGCAGAGCTCGGCTCCGACCTCCTCCAGCACGTCAATCAGCTCGTCGGCCGCCTCCCGCCCCCGCACCTCTTGGCGAATCGTGAAGGCGACACCTGCCCCCTCCAACGTGGCCCGCACTCTGTCAAGGTCGGCCGGCTGAGCGAAGGCCGGGTCGTCCATTGCGTCGCCGCGGGACGTGTTGACCACTACCAGCGAGCGGTCGGACTTGCGTGCCTCCGTGATAGCAGTGGTGAGGGCAGCACGTCCGGCAGGTGTCGGGGTGTATCCGACGACGATGGTCACTCGCGCGTCTCCTTGCTATCGGGCTGAGTTGAGGTGGTCGCCGCATCGGGCACCTCGACGTGGCGGTGCTCGGCCACCGAGAGGGCCGGCTCCTCTGATACCGCCTCGACCGCTGCGGCTGCCTTGGCCGGCAGCACGCGCCGGATAGCTTTGAACAGCCACGGCCAGATCAGTATCACCACGATGATCGCGTAGCAAGTGATCGCGATCGCGGATAGTTCAAACTGACCAGTGGCGGGATTGGTGCTCCCGAACAGGCCACGCCAGTCACCGGATGACAGTTGTAGCGCCCTGCGGCCCTGCAGCTCGACGCGCGGCCCCAAGATCACCGCGACGATAAGCGGTAGCACCGGCAGACCGAAACGCCGCATCGCGAAGCCCACCAAGCCGAGCGCCAACAGCAAGATCAGGTCGAACGGCGACCCATTCACCGCGTACGCCCCCATCGAGGCGAAGAACAAGATGCCGGCATACAGGTAGGGCCGTGGAATCCGGAGCAGCTTCGCCCAGATCGGGGCCAGCGGCAAGTTGAGCAGCAGTAGCAGCGTGTTGCCGATGAACAGGCTTGCGATCAGACCCCAGACCAGGGCACCTTCGCGCTGCAGTAGCAGTGGACCAGGTTGGATGCCGTACGAGGTGAGCGCGGCCAGCATCACCGCGGCCGTAGCATTCGTGGGCAGACCGAGCGACAGCATCGGCACCATAGTTCCGGCCGCGCTGGCGTTGTTGGCCGCCTCCGGACCGGCGACGCCCTCGATCGCGCCCTTGCCGAACTCCTCCGGGTGCTTGGTCAGCCGCTTCTCGGTGATGTAGGACAAGAAGGTCGGGATC
>DATEWO010000044.1:0-2037 GCA_035257925.1 Propionibacteriaceae bacterium
TTGCGCAACAGATGCGAGGCATCCAGCAGATCGATTGGGATCCCGAGCGGGAGATGGTCATCGCCGAGCCTTTTTTCAGCTATGCGGTACACGACGCCTTGGCCCGTGCGGGGCGAGCCGAGTTGCTGATCGATCTCATTCGACGCTGGGAAGAGTTCCTGGTCGATGGCTACGACACCTTCGGAGAGTGCTGGGGGTGGGGTACGCCGGTGCACGGCTGGAGTAGCACCCCTACCCGGGATCTCGTTTGGTATGTGCTCGGCATTACCCCCGCGGAGCCGGGATATCGCCGCGTCCGCGTCGCGCCCCGGCTGGGACGGCTACGCGAGTGTGCCGGCGCCGTACCAACGCCGCATGGGCTGGTCGAGGTCCGCGTAACCGGGTCTGAGGCAGAGATCAATAGCCCCGTCCCCGCCGTCATCGTTCATGAGAACGGCACTGAGACAGAGCTGGAGGCCGGTCACCGCCGGGCCACTATCCGCTAACGAAACACCACAAGTACATCGCTATGGGTTGACCGGGGTATCACCCGTACGCTAGCGTTCCCGATTGAAACGCTTCAGGCGGCGATTCGGCCGAGGCCAAACTCTCCGCTTCTCAGTGTCTGTTTAATCCTGGAGGTTCCATGAAGTTCACTAAGACAGCCCGGCGCCGCGTTGCGCTGGTGGCTGCGAGCACCGCGGGCGCTCTGCTGTTCGCGGGCTGTAGCGCGGGAAGTTTGGGCAGCAGCGATGCAGGCGGCCAGGCCGGCGCTACCGAAATCACGCTTCTCACTGGTTCCACTGACAACGAAGTGGCCGGCGCGAAGGCGGTGATCGAGGCCTTCCAGGCCGCCAACCCCAATATCACGATCAAGCACGACACCCGCCCAGGGGGGTCGGAGGGTGACAACCTGGTGAAGACGCGGCTGGCTACCGGTGAGATGTCAGAGGTCTTCATCTACAACAACGGCTCACTGCTGCAAGCGATCAAGCCGGACCAGAATCTCGTCCCCCTGGACGATCAGCCATGGGCCGGAGAGATCGATGAGCTGTTTGCGGCGTCCAGCAAGGGCACCGACGGCAAGCTCTACGGAGGGCCGTGGGGCACGGCGTTCGGTGGCGGTGTGCTCTACAACATTCCGCTGTACAAGAAGCTGGGTCTCGAGGTCCCGAAGACCTGGGATGAATTCATGAAGAACAACGAGGCCGTCAAGAAGGACGGCAGCGCCGCCCCGGTCGAGCAGTCCTACGGCGAGACCTGGACGTCTCAGCTGTTTGTGCTGGGTGACTACCACAATGTCGAGGCCCAGGTCCCGGACTTCGCCGCTAAGTACACGGCTGGCGAAATGAAGTACGCCACGACTCCTGCGGCACTGGCGGGGTTCGAGCACATCCAGCTAGTCAGAGACGCCGGCTACTTCAACAAGGACTTCGCCTCGGCCACGCTGAACGACGGGATCAAGGCGATTGCCACCGGAACCGCAGCGCACTACCCGCAACTCGGCGGCGTCGGAGCGAACATCGAAAACGTCGCCCCGGGCAAAAGCAACGATGTCGGCTTCTTCGCACTGCCCGGCAACGATGCAGCCAAGAACGGCATGACAGTCTGGCCCGGGACAAGCGCGATGTACATCCCGAAGTCGGTGGAAGGCGACAAGCTGGACGCCGCGAAGAAGCTCATTGCCTTTGCGGCGACGCAGGAGGGCTGCGACGCCTATATCAAGGGCAACCCGCCGCAAGGCCCGTTCCTGTCCAATGCGTGCAAGCTGCCAGCCGATGTCTCCCAGATCGCTAAGGACACCCAGGCCTACTTCGATGCAGGGACCGCCACCCCCGCCCTGGAATTCAAGTCACCTATCAAGGGCCCGGCACTGGAGCAGATCTGCATCCAGGTGGGCACCGGCCAGGTTGACGGGAAGAAGGGCGCGGAGCTCTACGACCAGGATGTCAAGAAGCAAGCCCAGCAACTTGGATTGCCTGGCTGGGACTGATTTCTAGGCCCTCTTGGGCACCTGCATAAGGTCTGATCCCTTCCTGCCGCCGGTCTCGACCGGGA
>DATEWO010000045.1:0-8579 GCA_035257925.1 Propionibacteriaceae bacterium
TCTCGGCCCTGGTTATCTCGGCTCTGGTTGTCACGCTGCTGGTTCTCACGACCCTGCCCTTGGTCGCGGCCTCGGCGATCCCGTCGATCAACTTGCCGATTCTCGCGAGCCTCGTCCGCCCGCTCGCCACCGTCCGCGCGGGCCTCAGCAGTCCCCTGCGCATCAGATGACCGGTCGGTGACCTGCTGGGAGTCGCTACCGTCCTGCGGCGCGTGGCTCTCCGCACGGACTTGACTGTCGTCGACAGTCTCGACCGGATCTTGGCGCTGGTCGGGCATCGAATTGCTGGGCTGGCTCGTTGAGACCAACTCAGGCTGTACGGAGTGCTCGAGCATCTGTGCCTCCTCGCGCTCGTCGCTAGCCTCGCGCGGCGCTCGTTGCAGCTCGTCCAGCGCGCGGGCGACATCTCGGCTCTCGCCGCTGTCCTGGGGGCTGCGCTGGCCATTGTCTGGTCCGCCCCGATCCACTGGAAGCCCCTCTTCGCGGCCGCGCTGGGCAGACTGAATGGCGTCGATCAACTGACCTTTGCGCATCGCGCCAGTGCCCTTGATGCCCAGGGAACCGGCCAGCTGCTTCAGCTCGGCGAGGACCATAGAGTCCAGGCCTGAGCCCTTGCGATTGCGACGATCACTGGTGGATTGCTTACTTTGTTCGCCGGTGCCTTCCGCATGTGGGGAGGCACTCGTCATTTCGGCGATTTCTGTCAACGTGTGTCCTTGTCGGTTCTAGGCACGTCATGGTGCCCATCCATGGCGCGGGGTTCTGTTGCCCCGCCCAACGGGTCTTTCTAGAGGTCCTCAGCGCATCGCGACGATTGTTCTCGAGATGTGGCTGACGGGAGAGCCGTAAGCTTCGTCCGCGTCGCACTTGACCTTGAGGCGCTACTTGGTCAGATGTGCGTCTTTGTGACTTGGCTGGTTGGGGAAGCCGGTCACCGCAGCTGCCCTGACCGTGTCGGCCCTCTAAGGCTAGCACCTGCGCCCGGGGTTTCCATCACAGTGTGATCACGCACTCCTGGGGCCTCAGGCTCAAGGACCTCCGCAGCCGACCCAATGCCACTCAGCCTTAGCGAGAAGCCAGTTGCTTGTTGATCTTGCAGCGTAGCGAGGTCCGCCTGCCTGCCCAGCACCAAGACGGTTGGACCAGCACCGCTGATCATCGCTGCCAATCCCTGCCCTCGTAGCGATTTCATGAGCTCGTAGGAACGTGGCATGGAGGGTTCGCGATATCCCTGGTGCAGCCAGTCGCAGGTCGCGTCGTAGAGCAGGTCCGGTTCGGACGCCAGGGCGTGGACCAGCAGAGCCGCCCGGCCCGAGTTCGCCGCCGCATCGATGTGCGGCACAGTTTCCGGCAGCAGATTGCGGGCGGCTCCGGTTGCCACGGACGTCTCAGGTATGAACAGCGCCGCAGCGATCGAGGCGTCAATGTTGCCCTGCGCCACTCTGATCCCAGTCCGGCCCTGGTACGCCAAGACGAAGCCTCCGTGGATCGCTGCGGCCACATTGTCCGGATGACCCTCGATGGCGTTCGCGTGCCCGAGGAGCCAGTCCGGCGTCACCTGTGCCTGGGCCAGTCCAGCTGCAGCCACCAAGCCGGCCACGATGGCCGCGGACGAAGATCCAAGCCCGCGAGCATGCGGAATGGTGTTGCGACAGCCGAGCCAAAGCCCTTGCGCCCTGACCCCAAGATCGGCGAGTCCGACGAGGGCGGACCGGATGATCAGGTGGCTCTCATCCCGGGGCAGCTCGGCTGCCCCTTCCCCCGACACCTCGATCTGGAAGCCCTGTTCGATCACCGCCAGGCTGACCCGCTCCCGCCAGTCGAGCGCGAGCCCAAAGCAGTCGAAGCCCGGCCCCAGGTTGGCGCTGGTGGCCGGCACCTCTACAGTCACCGACCTTCCGGCGCTCAGCACCCGCTGATCCGCAAGCTCAGGATGCATCGCCGGCTCCTTGGATGGATCTCAAGACCTAGTCAAGCAACCCGCACACCATCGCAACAGCAAGCAGATCCGCAGTCACCACTTCGGCATGGATCGGACCGACTCGCGATAATGCCGTGTCAACATCCTTGAGACCATGTCCGGTCACTGTAACGGCGATCTGGAGGCCTGACTCGACCTCGCCACGCTGGTGCTTGGCAAGCAGACCTGCAACACCTGCAGCAGAGGCGGGCTCGACGAAGATTCCCTCCTCGCGGGCGAGGAATGCTTGAGCGTCGAGAATCTGTTGATCGCTGACCGCCTCGATCAGGCCACCGGATTTGTCCCGCGCGGCCAGAGCCTGCTCGCCAGATGCCGGGTTGCCAATGCGGATCGCAGTGGCGACGGTCTCGGGCTGAAGGACCGGATGTCCAAGCACCAGGGGGGCCGCGCCATCCGCCTGAAAACCCCACATCCGTGGAGCTCGGGTGGCCTTGCCGGCCGACATGTATTGGCTGTAACCACGCCAGTACGCCGAGATATTCCCGGCGTTGCCAACAGGGATCACGTGTACTTCGGGCGCATCGCCCAGCTCGTCGATCACTTCGAACGCGGCGGTCTTCTGGCCCTCGATCCTGTTGGGATTGATTGAGTTCACGAGGGCGACGGGGTACTCGTGGGCCAGCTTGCGGGCGAGTTCCAGGCAGTCGTCGAAGTTGGCGTCGATTTGCACCACTTTGGCACCATGCACGATTGCTTGCGCAAGTTTGCCGGTCGCAATTCGGCCAGCAGGCAAGAGCACGATGGTGGACAGACCCGCCTTCGCCGCGTAAGCAGCGGCCGATGCAGAGGTGTTGCCGGTGGAGGCACAGACCACGGCCTGCACTCCTTGCCCAACGGCAACACTGAGCGCAACAGTCATGCCGCGGTCCTTGAACGAACCGGTCGGATTGGCTCCCTCGACCTTGATCCATGTCTCGCATTGCAGAAGTTCCGACAGCTTCACAGCCGCAACCAGCGGTGTGCCTCCCTCTCCCAGGGAGATCACGGGATCGCTATCGGACACTGGCAACCAGTCGCGGTAGCTAGCGATCACTCCATATCCCGGACGACGCCTCAGGGAAGTTGGTCGGTCCGCGATGAAGGACTCGGGGATCACATCAGTCCCCTTCGACGCGCATCACGCTGGTGACCTCGCGGACGACCTCGAGCCTGCGCAATGCGCGCACTGTGGCACTGAGCGCCGCATCGTGTGCGTGGTGCGTCACGATGACCAGCTGAGCGTCGGCACCCCGCCCGTTCTGCCGTACGGTCTCGATCGAGACGTCATGCTCGGCGAAGACCTGAGCGATGGTCGCCAGTACGCCGGCCCTGTCGGCCACCTCGAGCGAGAGGTGATAACGAGTCATCACGCTGCCGATCTCGCTCACAGGACGTGCTGCGTAACTGGACTCGCCAGGACCCACCGCCCCACGCAGCCGGTTCCGGGCGACCGTGACAAGGTCCCCGAGAACCGCACTCGCCGTAGGCGAACCCCCGGCACCAGGTCCGTAGAACATGAGCCGTCCGGCAGACATCGATTCGACGAACACCGCGTTGTACGCGTCGCCGACTGCGGCGAGTGGGTGAGAGCGCGGAATCATCGCCGGATGGACGCGCACCGATACCCGTCGGTCGGCGCCGAGAACGGGCGGGGACAACTGGCAGATTGCCAGTAGCTTGACCACGCAGCCGATGTCGTGCGCCGAGGCGATGTCGGCGGGTGTGATTCCGGTAATGCCTTCCCGGTACACATCCGCGCCGGTAACCCGAGTGTGGAATGCCAGGCTGGCCAAGATCGCCGCCTTCGCTGCGGCGTCGAAGCCCTCGACGTCCGCCGTCGGATCGGCCTCCGCGTAGCCGAGAGCCTGGGCCTCAGCGAGCGCCTCAGCGAAGCCGACGCCAGCGGTATCCATGCGATCCAAGATGTAATTCGTGGTGCCGTTCACAATCCCAATCACTGAGGTGATCTCGTCACCGACGAGCGACTCCCTGAGCGGCCGGATGATCGGGATGGCGCCCGCAACCGCGGCCTCAAAGTAGAGGTCAGCTCCGGCCCGTTGGGCAGCCTCGAACAACGTGCCGCCGTCCTCGGCCAGCAGCGCTTTGTTAGCGGTCACCACAGAGGCCCCATGGCGCAGCGCGGCCAAGATCAATGTCCGGGCCGGCTCAATCCCGCCGATGAGCTCGATCACCAGATCAACGTCCTCTCGAGACACCAGGGCCTCGGCGTCGGTGGTGAATAGCTCCGGGTCGATGCCCGGGCGGTCTCGGCCGTCGCGGCGCACGGCAATGCCGACAAGCTCCAAGGGTCGGCCCACACGGGCGCGCAAATCGGCTGCCTGCTCGATGATCAACCGTGCCACCTCCGAGCCCACCACGCCGCAGCCGAGCATGGCCACCCGGAGCGGTGTGAGCGGCGAGACGTCAAGAAGGGGCGTGGGCTGCACGCTGGTCAAAGTCACGGAAACCTCATTTACACAACGAGACCACGACCCCGAATCGTGGCGGTTTCATTGTTCACCATCCCCTCGGGGGCTTTGCTCCCGTATCGCGCTATAACCACGCGCGATACCGACGCTTGCCGAGTTTTCTCCTTCATCCAGCATCCAGTGCCAACAAATCCTCGACCGTTTCGCGTCGGATCAGCGTCGTCATCTGACCATCGCGAACCGCGATCACCGGGGGCCGTGGCACATAGTTGTAATTGCTCGCCATGGAGCGGCTGTACGCGCCCGCCCCCGGAACAGCGAGCAGGTCGCCCGCCGCGATGTCTGCCGGGAGAAACTCATCTCGGACCAAGATGTCGCCGCCCTCGCAGTGCTTGCCGACCACCCTGGCCAGCACCGGCGGCGCCGTGGAACGGCGTGAGGCCAAAGTGGCTGAGTATGCGGCCCCGTAGAGCGCCGTGCGAATGTTGTCGCTCATTCCCCCGTCGACGGCGACGTAGAGGCGACTCGCGCCGCCGTCCAGCGCCACGGGTTTGACAGTGCCTACTCGGTAGAGGGCGAAGGTACTGGGACCGCTGATCGCGCGACCCGGCTCGATAGACATGTGCGGAACGCTGATGTCGAGCGCGGAGCACTCGTTGGCAATGATCTCCCGGAGTGCCTGCGCCAGCACCGCCGGCGTGGCTGGTGTGTCAGCACTGGTGTAGGCAATCCCGAAGCCGCCGCCAAGGTCGAGCTCGCCTAGTTGGACACCGGTCTGAGCAGCGAAATCGGCGTGCAGTCGGAGGGTACGCCGCGCCGCGACCTCGAACCCTTCAGCATCGAAGATCTGCGAGCCGATGTGGGAGTGGATGCCGATCAGCTCGAGCCAGGGGTGCTGCTGGCAGCCGAGCAGCGCCGACATTGCGGTACCGCCGGCGATCGAGAAACCGAACTTCTGATCTTCATTCGCGGTGGCGATGTATTCGTGGGTGTGAGCCTCGACCCCTGTGGTTGCCCTGACCATGACCCGCGGCCGGATCTGCAGCTCCTCGGCGAGTGCGCCGAGCCGAGCGATCTCATCGAAGGAGTCAACGATGATCCTGCCAACTCCACCCGCCAGTGCCTGGCGCAGCTCCTCGACACTCTTGTTGTTGCCGTGCAGCCCGACCCGCCGCAGATCAATGCCGGCGCGCTGCACCACAGCCAGCTCCCCGCCGCTACAGACATCGACGCCGAGACCCTCCTCGCTGACCCAGCGGGCCACGGTCGTACACAGGAACGACTTGGCGGCGTAGTAGACATCCCAACCCTCGAAGGCAGCTGCGAATGTCCGAGCTCGCGCCCGCAGATCGGCTTCATCCACTACGTAAACAGGTGTGCCGACTTGTTCGGCAATCTCGTCCACGCTCAGGCCGGCCACACTGAGCACGCCAGTTGTGTCCTTGTGCACACCGGCGCTCCACAGGCTTGGCAGCAGTGTGTTGACGTCGCTGGGAATGCTCAGCCAACTGGGGGCCCGCGCGGTGGAGTCGGCGTGGATAGAGCCGGCCACGTGGGTATGGGTCATATCGCGGAACTGTGCCAGACCAGGTCGACCAGCCGCCGAGTTATCAGCCCGCGGACGTGAATACGGGGCGTCATGACGACGCCGTGATATCGATGGTGCGGCTCTCGGCCAGCCGCACCTCGGTTGGAGCGGAGTTGACCTTGCCGTCAACGCTGACCATCAGGGTCTTGCATGCTGACCCAAGGCAGCGACCATCGAACCGCACACCCCAGACCGTGAAGAACTGTCCGAGCGTAACCGCGTCAGTTTCCCGGCCCTCCAGCCATACCTTGCCCGAAGTGTCATGTGTGTGCATCGGGGCCTGCACCGAGCGAACCCGGTCAATTCCCACGTACGCGGGCACTTGTACTGGCGCGCCGTCCACGGTGATCCGGAGAGTGACGACGTGTGAGTTTTCATTACTGCTGAGAGGCTGCGGCTCCAGCCCAGCGGCGGTGATGTAGGAGATGGTGTCCCGCGGTGCGCCCCACGGAGGCGGCGTGCTCCGCTGTGCGGCCGGTTCGGGTGTAGCGCGAGGAACGCAGCCGGTGAGGATGAACAGCGCGATGAGCAAGGCCGCCTCCGCGGCGCACGCGCTCCACCGACCGCCCGGCACGGGTAGAGAATAGAACGACGGGTCGATCACCATTGCCACAGCAAAGCGGGTGAGCCATCTGCACGCTGGTACATTGCCTTTCGGCCCTCAACCGGCCCGGCCGGCCCACACTGGCCAGCCCCCGTAGCTCAGGGGATAGAGCACCGCCCTCCGGAGGCGGGAGCGCGAGTTCGAATCTCGCCGGGGGCGCCAGCCGAATTTGGCGCCTGACCTGCGGTTTTACCTTTCGCCTTGTAGGCGGCCAAGTCGACCACATCGGCGTTTGGCAACACTTTGGCAACAGGATTTTGAGCATTGGCAACAGCGGCGGCGGATCTGGCAGCCTCGGATCGAGCGGTGTCGAGCGCGTCGGCGACCTCGTCGAGGCGGTCGCTGAAGAGGTGCCCATAGACGTCCATCGTCATCGCGGCGCTCGAATGGCCGAGCATCTGTTGCACGACTTTGACGTCCGCGCCGCTGGCGATGGCGAGGCTGGCTGCGGTGTGTCGCAGCTCGTGCGGGTGCAGCTCGGGGATGCCGATCGTCGTGGCCGCCATGTGGAAGCCGGCGCGGAAGATCGGCGCCCGTAGTGGCCCGCCTCCCCTTACGCCGTTGAACACGAGTTCGTCGGGCTCCTTGCCGTCGATGTGTTCTCGCAGCTCGGCGACGAGGAACCGTGGGATCGGCACCTGCCTGCGCTCGTGGGACTTGGGCGTGCCCCAGACAAGCCCCTGGCCCTGAACGACGGTGACGGACTCGGCGATGGTCGCGCGCCGGCGTGTGAGGTCGAGGCGGCTCACTCTAAGTGCGGCCAGCTCGCCGAATCGGACGCCGGTGTAAGCGAGGAACAGGACGACCAGCCGGTAGGTCTGGTTCTCGCGTTCATCGAGCCGGCGATGCTTGCTCACGTCAATTGGGCGGGCGCACGCCTCAGCGAGAGCCTCGACCTGGGCGTGGGTCAAGAAGCGCTGCTCCTCCTTGGACGCGCGCGGGAGATTGACGCCCGTCGCGACGTTGCGGGCCAAACGTCCGTCCTTGACGGCCATATTGAGGATCAGTGAAAGCACACGGTGGACCTTGCGGACGGTCGCGGGTGAGCGGGTCTTCGACAGCGCTGTTACCCACCTCTGCACGTCGGCATGAGAGACGTTGGCGAGCTTCACCCGGTCCCACTTGCGTCGGATGTGCTCGCGGATGATCCCCGCATACCGCTCGTGGGTTGACGGCTTGAGATGCGTCTGGTTGTCGAGCCAGTGTGTGGCCCAGTCCCCGACCGTGATCCGCGCGAGCACCGAGTCGACGAAGGACCCGGTGTTCTTGGAGGACTCGACGCTCGCGAGGAACCGCTCGGCTTCGGCTCTGCGGTTGAAGGTCTTGTTGCGCTGCTCGCCCGATGGTGTCCGATAGTGCGCACGCCATGACGCCCGCCCATCCTGTCGGGGTCGTTTCTCGATGCTGGCCATGCTCCATCCTTGCCTTTCATCTGGACGCAGAGGTGAGCCTCAGCGGGATGCCTGAGGATCGTTGCTCTGCTGTTCGAGCCAGCGCAGGACTTCGGTACGCCAATAGCGGACGCTTCGACCGACACGGAAGCTGCGTGGGCCGGACCCGAGGTGGCGCCAGTAGCGCAACGTGGCCACGGGGACGCGGACCACGTCGGCGACCTCCTTCATAGTGAGCAGCTCGTCGTTGGCGTGCGGGGTGTCAGGCGATTGGGCCGGTCGGGTGATGCTCATGTCGGTTCTCCTCAGCGTTCGGCCGGCTCTCTCACATTCCGGCAGTGGTCGTTCGTGCTCCGTCGAGACCAGCAGTTGGTCTATGTGGCGAATCCTGAGGAAGAGAGATCACCGGACTCGTACCTCCACATGACGCCATCGAGGAGGTACGTCGGGGGGTACGTTGGTGTTTACGCAGGTCAGACCGCGTCCCCCTGAAAGTTTCCGAACACACTTGACTTCGATGGTTTTGGACGAGCCCATCGAACGTTGAGTCGCAGCGGTGCTCGCGCGCGAGCTCGCGTTGGAGGGGCCGACTCATCGACGGCTGGTC
>DATEWO010000046.1:0-3734 GCA_035257925.1 Propionibacteriaceae bacterium
AACACACTGATCTCATCATGATCGGATTCGGGTTGTGCGAAACAGTCATACAACACAATGTCGACCAGGTCCGACACTGCAACGTTGGTGTCCAGTTCCGCGATCACTACGCGATCTTGGTATTGGTCGAGGATGTGTGCGATGCCCATCACCACGATGTCGTAGTCGTTGACGAGTGCGATGGTCAGTGGGGTCTGCACCGCAACTTCCATAACCGGACTTTAACCTACCTAAGGGTGTAATGCATCCGCCCTTCGGGTGGTTAAGTATCGATGGAGCGGGAACAGGCCAACCTATGGCACTCGCTTCCCGCAGCTCGGGCCCCGACGTCGGCGACAGTTCGCGTTCAACGGCCGGATCCGAAGTTGCGGGGTCGGCACTCGTATCGAGGAGGCGAAGTGAACCGAGGAATTATCGGAGCCGTCATCGGGATCTTAGTCATTATCATTTTGGTGATTGTGATCCTGCAGATGACCTAGCCCGGCCGCACGGCGAGGCAGGTTCCTTAGGGGCAGCAAGTACGCCGGCACGAGTGCAGAAGTCCAGGCAGAACTCGTCGATCAGAGCTCACGGCGTCCGCAGGATGGCTTGAGGGCGGTCCTGACGTCCCCGACGCGCTCAGCAGTCAAACACTGACCAGCAGATTTCGTTCCGTAGCCGCTGGTCGTCAAGTACGAGCTCGCGGATCGGCTCCGGGAGCTGGTCACGCTGCCACCGGCACTCAAGGCGTCCTACGGCCTCGCCCTCGCCTTCCGGCGCAGCGGCACGTGCTGCCTTGATCGCGTAGGCGGCAGCGCCAAGCTCGTGCGCGGCCACGTGCGCGACCGCCCCGGCTTGGCCCGCCGCGTACGCGGCATGCCGTGCTGCTCCACGCAAGTCTCTGGCTGCGGACATAGCATGGCCGCCCGCCGCACGAGCCTGGGTCGTCTTGACCTCGCCGCGCACCCAAGCGCGAGCATGCTCGATCGCCTGACGCGGTCGCGGGTCCAGTGGCTGAGCCGACTCGAAAAGGTCAAGAACGTGCTCTGCGCACGATGCCGCCCAGAGCGCGAGGAGATGGTGGTCCGAGTCGGTGAGGGTGCCACCGCGGCGGATCGTCACGAAGCGAGGATCTCGGACCTTCGTGAGGATCATGTCGGAACCTCTATCACTTGCATCCGCCCTATATTTTAGGGCGGCGCGGGACCAGGCACGCCCCCCGCGAAGCTTCTAGAGCCATGCTCCGCGCGACGGTGAATGCGATACAGCTTTCGTCGTGCTGGAACGATGAGTCGATGCGCATCGTGGTCCTCTCCGACACACACGCCCCGCGATTCTGGAAGCGCTGCCCGTCCGGGGTGGCCGAACACCTCTTCGCAGCTGAGGCGATCCTGCACGCCGGCGACGTCTGCGTGGCGAGCGTACTCGAGGAGCTGTCGGGCTACGCGCCAGTGCATGCCGTCCTCGGCAACAACGACGGACCCGACGTCCGTGCGTGGGGAGCCAGCGAAACCGCCGAACTTGACCTGGCCGGCCTGCGGGTAGGCATGATCCACGACGCAGGGCCGAGGGAGGGTCGACTGGCGCGACTTCGCCATCGGTTCCCCGGGGTCGACCTCGTTATCTTCGGTCACTCACATATCCCGCTGCAGGCAGTCGACGGTAATTTCCGGATCTTCAACCCCGGCTCACCCACCGACAAGCGGCGCCAGTCTCATCGGACTCTCGGTGTCCTCGAGATCGAGTACGGTCACCTCACCCGCGCCGATATTGTCACCCTGCCCTGACCGGTGGAGACGAAACGACCGCTGGGGACGCTAATACTGCAAGCTGATGCACGATAAAGGGTCGGCTAGCGGGCCTCATTACGCCCGTCCGAGTTGTGTATCACGTCTTTCGACGTAGCTGGAAATGACGACCTCAGAACTGAGGCGTCGGCTGACGGCCGGGAGAGTGAGGAAGGTGGGCCCGCTCGACGCGGATCGGCGACGCGTCTCGAAATCCTCGTGACCGATGTCGAGACCACTCCCATCTGCCACGTCCCCGGAATGGATCGACAAGACGAGTAACTGCAGGATGGATTCCATGTCACACGTACGGCGCTTCGACCATGTCGGCATCACCGTCGCGGACCTCGACACGGTGACGGCGTTCTTCGTCGGGCTCGGTCTCGAGGTCGAGGGCCGGACGTTCGTAGAGGGCGAGTTTATAGACACTGTCATCGGCATCACTGACTCCCGCACCGAGATCGTCATGCTGCTGCCGCCCGACGGAGGTACCCGGCTGGAGCTGTCGAGGTTCGTCCGGCCCGACCACGAGCCGGGATCACCGGCCGCGATGGCCAACGAGCTGGGGCTGCGCAACGTGGCCTTCGAGGTCGACGACCTCCAGGCCGCCGTCGACCGGCTGGCCGCGGACGGCTACGGGCTGGTCGGCGGCATCGGCCAGTACGAGCACAGCTGGCGCATGGCCTACGTGCGCGGACCGGAGGGGATCATCGTGTCCCTGGCCGAGCGCATCGGCTGACGCAGCCGCCACACTTGTCCGCGACGACGCGCTCGAAGGGGCCGCCCGGGCTCTCGAGGAGCCGTGTCGCCGGCTCGAGTCGACCGGTATGTGGTCGTCGCGGACCTCGCCTAGGCAGCTGACGAATCGTGCTCCGAGGCTAAACCAGGATCTCGACATGCCCGGCGCGGTGCTCTTCGGGGCCAACTGAGCGCCCGGATACTGCGAGCAACAGCTCGATGGCGGTCCCGCGAACCTCTTTGCCAGCACCGACGCTGAGGTCCGTGTCGGTGGCCACGAGGCGGAGCCCTCGCGCTCGTTCCTTACCTCCACCGACCTTCACGCTGGTGTTCACCTGATAAAGCAGCGCGGTGGCGACGTGAGCGGCGGGGTAGTCGTGACTGATGCCGAGCGGACGGCGGATGTCCTCGCCGTGCACGAACGTTTCTACCAACCGGGTTGCTAATGGCGCTGGCGCGCTCGTCGTACGGCCACTCACTGCGCGAAACTCGGCCAGCGTGCGTAAAGGATCCTGACGTCGTTCCCGAGCGACACCGAGAGCGTTGCAGCGGTCGAAGTTGAAACCGCCGGCAACAAGATGTCTGACGAATCCCAGGCGGGTGGTCTTCGCGTCATCGACCAGGTGAGCAAGAACGTCGTGCACGTCCCAGCCAGGACACAGCGATGCAGTTGCCCACCGCGGGGTTGGTAGCGTCTCCAGATCCTGGATCAGCGCCTCGCGCTCAGCATGGACCACGTCCCAGATCTCGCTCACAGTCCTCCTCGGTCACTTTCAGGATTACAGACGGACGAATGTCGTAGCCTGAGGGAGGCCGCGTCGAGGGGCGCTGCAGCGGGCTCGATTCCCGCGACGCTCGGGCGGCTACGTCGATGTCCCAAAGGGCGCTCTGGTTGACAGAGGCGGCCATGAGCATCAGAAGAATCGTTGGGCGGATTGCCCAGCTGTACCGCTATCCCGTCAAGTCGATGGCCGGCGAATCGCTCGACGCTGTCGAGGTGTCGTGGAACGGCGTGGCCGGAGACCGTCGGTGGGCCTTCGTTCGACCCGATCACCAGGCGCACGGCTTTCCCTGGCAGACCATCCGCGAAGAACCACGGATGTGGATGTTCTCCGCGCGTCTTCGCGACCCAGACCGGCCTGAGGCGTCGACTGTGGACGTACGCACACCGGACGGGACCGAACTGGCGGTCACGGATCCCTTGTTACCGGATCTGATCGGCAGCGGGCT
>DATEWO010000047.1:0-2360 GCA_035257925.1 Propionibacteriaceae bacterium
CCGCCCGACGCCGGGTAAGTGGTGACGTCCGGCGCGTAGAAGGCGCGGTAGACGATCAGCTGCCTGCGGCCCTCGAACAGGTCCGCCAGGGTCGCCGGCCCGTTGGGTCCCTCGAAGCGGTAGTCCTTCTCCACGGCCATCCACGGCATCCGCCGGCGCTCGGCCGCCATCGCGTCGAGGGCGCGGGTCAGCTCCTTCTCCTTGACGAGCAGCGCCTCGCGCGCGGCCTCCCACTCCTGCGGCGAGACGATTGGTGGGGTCTTCATGCGGCATGTCCTCCTTAGGTACTAACTTCATTCGGCTTGGTCAAATGTCGTGACTTCTAGCTCCCCTGGCCCGGGATTACCGGCTGGCCGGTGAGGATCGGCGAGGGCCGGAAGCCTCTAGCGAGGAGCCAAACACTGAGCGAGAACTCCCAGATGGCCTCGGGCGCTGTGAGTGCGACGGGAAGTCCCGAGGTTGTGTCCCAGACCCCCAATAGCACGCCGATACCCGCGAGAAGAGCCAATGGACCACCGATGAGGCCGATCATCACCAGGGGCCGCGGAAGCAGTCTGGATCGCCACATCAAGTAGCCGAGAAGAATCCCATTGCCGAGCCCGGCGCAGAATTGGGGGCCGAGAAGGCGGGTTTGGTCATGTACGGCGAGCAGTCCACCGGCAACGTCAACAAGAGCCCCACTGTTGTTAGCGGCGTCGGCAAGATCCTGCCGCAGGGCCACGATCGACATCAGGCTCACGACGCCGACCAGAATGAGGATCGACTCCACCGTCCGCGACGCGAAGTACCCGAGGGCGACGCTTTCGCTGACCAGCTTCACGATTGGGAAAATGACCACCGCCGTGGCAATGCCGCAGATGGCCAACAGGATCTCAAGCAGGGCCCCGACGGCTACGCGGATGTCGTCACCGCCACCCACGACATAGTCGGCGTGATTCAAGATCGGGTCGTAGAAGAAGAAGCCGGGGATCGCGATGAATGTGCCAAGGAACCAGGCACCCATGATCCGCGCGGTTCGCTGCTCCGCCTGGGTAGGCGCGTACAGACCCTGACCGGCTCGACCGCGGCCTGTGTGGGTGATGCTCTGGGATCCTGCCTCGTTTTGCTCTTCACTCATTCCGAGGCCCTTTCACTCGGAGGCACGTGGGGCGAGGTGGCCAGCACCAGTATCGACACCTGGATCATAGGAGCCGGCGGTGGATTCGCTACCGCCACCTGTCGAATGACTGCTGAGGCGGTGCGAGTCGGCTGGTCTAGTCGTCGGAGTCGGGGTGCGGGGGCGGGCCAAAGAGCGCCGGGAGGGGTGAGCTCAACGACCGGGGCTATCCACGGTCTGTGAGTTCTGCCAGCCTGACGTCATGCGAATCATTGTCATCGGTGGAAGCGGGCACATCGGCTCTTTTCTGATCCCGAGGCTGGTCCGCGCCGGGCACGAGGTGGTCAGCATCAGCCGCGGGCAAAGTTCCAGTTACCTTGACGACCCGGCCTGGCAAGAGGTGCATCAGGTGACCGCGGATCGTGTCGCCGAGGACCGCGACGGCACCTTCCCGGATCGCGTTGCAGACCTTCAAGCCGACGTGGTCATCGACTTGATCTGCTTCACCCTCGACTCCGCCACCGCCCTTGTCCAGCGGCTGCGTGGGAAGACCGGGCACCTGCTGTACTGCGGCTCCATCTGGCGCCACGGACCCAGCGTGAGATTGCCGATCACCGAAGACAACGGAGCCCCACCCATCGGGGAGTACGGCATTGAGAAGGCCGCCACCGTGCAGATGCTGCAGGAAGAGACCAGGTCCGGCGGGCTGATCACCACCTCACTACATCCGGGCCACATCGTTGGCCCCGGCTGGCACCCGATCGGCCCCCTCGGCAACATCGACCCCGCAGTGTGGCAGAAGCTCTCGGCCGGACGGCCGATCAGCGTTCCCGGGATCGGTGCGGAGTTCATGCATCACGTCCACGCCGACGATGTGGCCCAAGCCTTCGAAGCCGCCGTCGCCCACCGCGACGCCGCCTCCGGTGAGGACTTCAACATCGTCGCGCCCTCCGCGCTGAACGTGCGCGGCTACGCCCAGATCGCAGCACAATGGTTCGGCCAGACCGTCGAGCTGCGCACGGTGACGTGGGAGGAGTTCCGCCACATCACTGCGGAGCACTTTTACGAGTCCAGCTGGGAGCATCTGGTCCGCGACCACTACTTCAGCATCGACAAAGCACGCACCGTGCTCGGATACACCCCGCACTACGAACCAGAAGACGCCGTCCTGGAGTCGGTGCGCTGGCTCATCGACCACGAACAACTCGACGTCACCAACCCACTGATGGTCTAGCGCCGTCGTCAGACCACAAGTAGGCAGGTT
>DATEWO010000048.1:0-7664 GCA_035257925.1 Propionibacteriaceae bacterium
TTCTGTGGTCGGCTCGGCGGCGCTGCACGCCACCAGCAGCAGGACTGCTGGCAGCACCCAGAGCGCCTTCACACAGCCAGTATTCCTGCTGACCAATTCCGTGCGGCCTGGGTTGAGGTGGCGTAGGGGTCGCCGCGATAATGCCGGTTCGGTGACTCGCAAGGAAGTGAGCTGATGTCTGAACGCAGGACTGGACGAAGTCACGGGGTCGGTCCCGATCCTGCTACGAACGGTCCTGAGCGACGCAACTGGGTTGCGCGGCACGACCTGCTGCTGTTCTTCACGTTGGCATACCTGCTGTCGTGGGCACTCTGGCCGTTAGTGATCTTGAATCCCACGAGCAGCCCACTGGTGCCGTTCGGGCCATTGATAGCGGCAGTGGTCGTTTCCCTCTTGGCCGGAGGACCAAGAGAACTGTGGGCCTTGCTCCGACAGCTGACTCGCTGGCGAGTTCACCCGATCTGGTACCTCATCGCGCTGCTGGGTCCCCTTGTTGTGGCTGGGCTTGCGGCAGCACTCGCTGTTGCGACGGGATCGCCGATGCGACGGAGTGGCGCGTACACAGATGTTGGCGCGATTGGCTACACCTTCCTGTCAACGATCATCATCGTTGGGCTTTTCGAGGAGGTCGGCTGGCGCGGCTTTGCCCTGCCCAGGTTGCAGCGTCGCCTCGAGGCCATCTGGGCCGCATTGCTACTCGGTGTCCTCTGGGCTCTGTGGCATCTGCCAGAGCTGATTTCCGACCCGACGGGACAGCGGCCTCCGCTGCAGTTCGTGGTGTGGGTCTTGGCACTATCGGTGATCTTGGCATGGCTCTACAACAGCACGAACGGCAGTCTGCTCATCGTGATCATCTGCCACGCCGCCATTGACACGGCGGGTCGGTACATGCTGCCGGAATTCTCCAACCAGGGGTATCAGGTCGTCTGGTGGATCATGGTCGGGCTCTACGTCGTGATCGCGATCGTCGTGGTACTTGTCGCCGGTCCGAAACGGCTAGTGACGAGGATTCCTCGATCTCGCGCACCTGATTAGTCGATGAGAACGTGCTCTGTCAGGTTGCGTCCGCGCGTTCCGTGGCAGGCGTCTTGAGCTTTGGAGTGTTGCGGAACGACAGCCACATCAGCGGTGACTCGTAACCGGTCGGCTCCTTCGGAGGCAGGCCGCCCTTGGTTGGGGTACGGAAATGCCACCACATGAGCCCGACGCCGAGAATCAACATGCTCGCTGCTCCCAGCCAGCCGAACTCACCGAGCAGATACCTGCTCCCGGTGAAAACCCGGTCCTGCTCGGCACCAGATGAGGAGAAGTACGACTGAACCAGCGCATTCCAGGAGCCGTGGGCCAACCCGCTCGGCCAGACCGAGCGGGACCGCTCGGTGAGCACGCCGACAAACAGCACGAAGCCGAGCAGCGCCACCGTGAACGCCGGGATGCACCGATGAATCCGTACCACCCAGCGAAGGTGAGCCCGGCGTGGTAGATCCACCAGACCCCGAACATGATTGCGCTGCTCGTCAGAAAGGTCAGACGTCGCCGCATAAGCGGCCAAAAGAACCCGCGCCATCCAATCTCCTCACCGAGCGCCGTGACGCAACCCAGCAGGCTCTGCACCACAGCCATCAGCAGTAAGGCCGCTACCTGATCGCTGTGGAATGTGACCGCATCTGGAAAGCGGGGCGACGATCATGGTGATCAGGAAGACCAGCCCTGGAGGCAAGAGCCCAGCGAGCAGCCACCACGACGGCATCCCGAACCGGATCAAGCCGAGACCGAAGGCGCACGCAAGAATGCGCCAACCGTTGGTGCCAGCATGACGCCGAACACGATCTTGGTGAGTTCGCCCTCACCACCGTTGAGCTCTGGCTGTACCACGAGCAGAACGCCGACAAAGAAGACGATCAGACCGGCGAAGAACAAGAGGATTCTGCGAATGTCCAGCGCAGGATCTATGCGTCGGTTGATCATCGGACCAGCAGTGCGGTTCGTCGTATTGACCATCGCTGCCCTCAGCATGTGCGTGGGGTCAACTACCCAAACCAATCGAGATCGTCAATCATGGCATTGTCGTTTGCTGGAGTCACGGCTCGATCAGTCCCCTGCTGAAGGCGAATAGCCGGCTGTACACGAACACCTCATGAACCATGCTGTTGATCATGCTCGGCTACGGCCGCAGCGTCGCACAGCCTGCACGACAAGGCTGATCACCGCCGCGTTGATCAGGGCGCTGACCGCCAGCGCGCAGAAAAGGTCACGTTGCTGAGTCGGCCCGACGCCAGACCGGCGACCGGAGAGGTGAGCAGTGAACCCGGAAGCGTGACAAGGATCAGCCAAACGCCGGCGAGATTGGCCTCCTCACCCCCGACTTCGAGAACCACGAAGACCAAGACAGCCACGACGGCAACCAGCAAGAGGTACGACCTGGCGAACCAGTTGCCAAAGAGAAAACGAAAGATGCTCCTCATGGCAGACAGATCCGGAGGCTGACCGTTGCTACGTCGCCTGCCTCCAGGTTCTCCGCGACCCGCACCGACTTCTTGACGGGTAAGAGATAGGTTCGGCGGGCTTTGTCAGGGAACAGTGACGTTGCCCACTGCGTCGATTGCACCGTGGCTTCCACCTTGATTGAGCCGAAGCCGGCTGCGTCTGCGCCGAACCTTGCACGGATGTCGTCGGTTATGTCCGGCGGCAAACTGACGAAGTACCACGCGGCCGGACCGTCGTATTGCCACAGTTCGGCGCTAAAGACGTACATGTCAACGGCCACGGTACCGACCCGCTCCCTCTCTGGGCCTGCTCATCGGCAGCGGCCTTGCCCGGCAGGATGCCGCCAAGCCAGTGACCGGTACAAATTAGAGATGAGACGATCGTTTCAGGCCACGGACGCGGGCCGTGGCAACGAAACTCGCTGCTCGTGACCTAGGCATAGGGAGCAATATGGGAAACCACCAAGAGGCGGTGCTTCTAGTAACCCCCGCACAACGTACGCCTGGACCAGCCACACCGGGAATGGATAGGCAGCAGGCCTTCGTCACCGACCGAACATGGTCGGGCTTGGTACGTACCGAGCCGGGGATGGTGTCTGGCTGGCATCATCACGGCGACTACGAAACGATGATCTATGTCCTCCGTGGTGCGTTGAAGATGGAGTTCGGCCCCAATGGCCACCTCACCGTAGAAGCAGGTCCTGGGGATTTCGTCTACGTGCCGAAGGGGGTCGTACACCGGGAGAGCAACCCCTCTAACGAGCCAGCTGAAATCATCGTTGTGCGGGCGGGTGTTGGAGAGTCGACGTTCAACGTGGACCGTCCACCGTCGATCTAGCTCGCTAAGAAGCAATGCCCGAGGTTGCTCGAACCGACGGGGACAGTATCCCCGCCGACGACACGCAGCGGTCACCCACCGCTGGGCTGGACGGAATTGAATATCGAGACCGGGCGGAGGCCGCGCTGGAGCCTGAGTCGCCCGCGGTAGAGCGGGTTGGATTGGGTTTCATCTCGCTGTATACGTTGGCGTACCTCGGCACCGTCCTGGTGCTCATCGCACCTCTGCTGGTCACGTTGGCCTTGAAGGTCAACTCGCTTGTGGGCATCGAGCAGGCACCCAGCAGCTTGGCGATTGTCACCGGGACTGGCGCCCTAGTGGCCATGGTGGGTAATCCGTTCTTCGGCAAACTGAGCGACCGCACCTCTTCGCGGCTGGGCATGCGGCGACCTTGGATGGTCATCGGTCTGGTGGGCGGTTCCTTGGGCGTCCTGGTTGTCGCATTGGCACCCAACATCCCGGTCGTTGTGGTCGGATGGTGCACCGCCCAGCTGTTGTTCAACGCGCTGCTTGCCGCAATGGTGGCCGTGCTGCCAGACCAGGTTTCGGCCGCTCAACGCGGCCTGGTCGCCGGTGTCCTGGGAGTCTGTCTGCCTATCGCGTCGGTGAGCGGCACCTTCTTGGTCCAGCTCTTCACCGGCAACCAGATCGCCATGTTTCTGGTGCCGTGTGCGATCGGCGGGTTCTTCATCCTGCTCTTCGCGATCAGGCTGAAAGATCGCCGGCTGGCCAAGGCGGACAAGCCGGCCTGGTCGCTGCGCGAGTTCGCCAGCTCGTTCTACGTCAACCCGCGGAAGAGCCCAGATTTCGCCTGGGCTTTCGCCAGTCGCTTCGTGTTCGTTCTGGCCTACGCCTTCGTGACGACCTACCAGGCCTACTACCTGCTGGACAAGATCGGCAGCGCCGAGGTCGATGTGCCGCAACAGATCTTCTTCGGAACACTCGCCCAGTCCGCCGTCGTCGTTGCCGCTTCCCTCGTCGGCGGCAGACTGTCTGACTGGACGGGCAGACGGAAGATCTTCGTCTTCACCGCATCGATCGTGTACGGCCTGGCGATGTTTGTCCTCGCCATTGCCAGCAACTTCAACGGTTTCCTCGTCGGTATGGCAATCAGCGGACTTGGCTTCGGCATGTACATGGCCGTCGACCTTGCTCTGGTAGCCGATGTGCTGCCGAACAAAGACAACGCGGCCAAGGATCTCGGCGTACTGAACATCGCCGGCGCTCTTCCCTTTACCGTTGCTCCGGCGATCGCACCAGCCATCCTTGCGATCGGTGGCGGCAGCTACGGCGTGCTGTATGGGTTCGCCGGAGCCTGCGCAATTCTCGGAGCAGTCGCCATCCTGCCCGTGAAACGGGTGCGATGAGCGACGAGTGCCAGTCGAGGGCACGTGACACTAGCTTCGACGGGAGGTGATCATGCCGGGCCCGTTGCTGCAGACCAAGCTCCACGTACCGAGGCGGCGACAGGGGCTGGTCGCGCGTCCCAGACTGATTGACCGCTTGAGCCGTGGAGCCGAGTCGGCGCTGACGTTGGTGTCAGCGCCGGCCGGGTTCGGTAAGACGTCGCTAGTGGCTGACTGGCTGGCCGCCGCTGGTGCCGATGGGCGGTGCGTAGCCTGGCTCTCGCTCGACCAGCGTGACAACGATCCCGTGCTGTTCTGGACTTACCTGCTTGCCGCACTGAAGACGGCAGTGCCCGGGCTTGGTCGAAGTGCGCTCTCGCTCCTTGAGTCGCCCCAGCCGCCGATGGAAGTGTTTCTTGCAACTCTGCTCAACGATCTCAACGCCATCTCGAATGATGTCGTCGTGGTGCTCGACGACTACCACGTCATCGATGCGCGTGACGTGCTGGAGGGCATGGCATTTCTGCTGGAGCACCTACCGCAACAGATCCACCTAGTGATCGCCAGTCGCGCCGACCCGGCGTTGCCGTTGGCGCGGTTGCGAGGGGGCGGCGAGCTCGTCGAGATCCGTGCCGCTGATCTGCGCTTCACGCCTGAAGAGGCTGCCGCGTACCTGAACGGGGTGATGCGATTGGGCCTGACGGCACAGGACGTCACAGCGCTTGAGAGTCGCACCGAAGGGTGGATCGCCGCGCTTCAGCTGGCGGCGCTGTCGATGCAGGGGCGCGATGACGTCGCCGGGTTCATCGCCGGCTTCGCGGGGGATGACCGGTACATCGTCGACTACCTGGTCGAGGAGGTGTTGCAGCGCCAGTCCGATCACGTTCGGCACTTCCTGCTGCAGACCTCCATACTTGACCGGCTAAGCGGCCCGCTCTGCGATGCCGTTACCGGCCGGGACGGTGGCAAAGCCATGCTCGAGGCTCTTGATCGAGGGAACCTGTTCTTGGTCCCGCTCGACGTCCGCCGCCAGTGGTACCGCTACCACCAGCTCTTTGCGGATGTTCTGCAGGCGCACCTGCTGGACGAACACCCCACCGACGTTCCGGAGCTGCACCGGCGGGCGAGCGCCTGGTATGAGCAGAATGGCGAGCCGTCCGAGGCGATCCGCCATGCGCTGGCTGCCGAGGATTTCGAGCGAGCGGCGGACCTGGTTGAGCTCGCTGCTCCCGCGACGCGCCAGTATCGACAGGAGGTCACGCTGCGTCGCTGGCTCGAGGCGCTTCCCGAGGAGCTGCTCCAGGTCAGGCCCGTCCTCAGCAATGCGTATGCCGGGTCACTGCTGGTACGCGGCGAGGTCGAGGGCGTCGAGTCACACCTGCAAGCCGCCGAGCGGTGGCTGGACCCGACAACCGGTGACCTTCCGGGATCCCTTGCCCGATCCCCGGAGATGGTGGTCGTGGACGAGGAGGGTTTTCGCGCTCTACCGGCGTCGATCGCTGTTCACCGTGCTGGGCAAGCCCGAATCCTCGGCGACACGGCCGGCACCATGGCCCACGCCCGGCGGGCGCTCAACCTCGTCGGCGAAAACGACCACCTCGGGCGCGGCGGAGCAGCAGCGCTCCTCGGACTCGCGTACTGGACGAACGGGGATCTCGATGCAGCCCACCATTGGTATAGCGACGGCATGGCCAGTCTGGAGAAGGCCGGATACATCTCGGACCTGATCGGCGGCGCTATCACCCAGGCGGACATCCGGATCGCCCAAGGCCGTCTCCGCGAAGCGATGACCGGCTACGAGCGTGGCCTGCTGCTCGCGACCCAAGAGGCTGGGACCGTGCTGAGGGGTGCTGCGGACATGCACGTCGGCATGAGCGTGGTGCTGCGTGAACGCAACGACCTCGCTGCCGCCGTGCAGCACCTGCGGATGAGCAAGGAGCTCGGCGAACCTACGGGCCTGCCGCAGAACCGCTATCGCTGGCGGGTCGCGATGGCGGGGGTCCGGGAGGCGGAAGGAGACCTGGACGGCGCAGTCGACCTCCTCAATGAGGCGCAGCTCGTGTACGTGAGCGACTTCTCTCCCGAAGTGCGGCCGATCCCAGCCTTGCGGGCACGGGTATGGATCCGGCAGGGCAGGCTCGGTGACGCGCTCGGCTGGGTGCGTGAGCGCGGTTTGTCCGTTGACGAGGATCTCACCTACTTGCGCGAGTTCGAGCACATCACCCTCGCCAGAGTGCTCTTGGCGCGATATACGACTGAGCGCGCCGAGGGCAGTCTTCAAGACGCAGCGAAACTCCTGGAGCGCCTGCTGCCAGCGGCGGAAGAGGGGAAACGGAACGGGAGCGTTCTGGGGATCGTGGTGCTCCAGGCGCTTGTCCACCAGGTGCGAGGTGACATGCGTGCAGCGCTAGCCTCACTGCAACGCGCACTGACGTTGGCCGAGCCAGAGGGTTACGTCCGACTGTTCGTCGATGAGGGCGCACCTATGGCCTCGCTGCTGAGAGCGGCGGGCAAAGAGGGAATCGCCCCGAGTTATGTCCATCGACTCCTGGCAGCCTTTGGCAAGGCTGAGGACACCACGCCCGGCAGACAGGACTTGATCGAGCCACTCAGCGAACGCGAGCTTCACGTGCTTCGACTGCTGGGAACCGACCTGGACGGTCCGGACATCGCCCGCGAGCTTGTGGTGTCGCTCAACACTGTGCGGACTCACACCAAGAACATCTACGCCAAACTCGGCGTGAACAACCGTCGGGCCGCGGTCCGGCGGGCCGCGGAACTCGAGCTGTTGTAGCGAACTGGCACCCACAAATCACCACGTTAATCACCACACGTGGTGATCCCTCCTCACCACATCGGCTCGTACGTTCCGATTGTGAGCGAAAGATCAACTGGCAAGCGGAGCGAGGTTGGACGGTATGAAATCCGTCTCAAAGGGCACCTCGCTTCTCGATGGGCCGCTTGGTTCGACGGACTGAGCCTCACTCACGAGAG
>DATEWO010000049.1:0-6052 GCA_035257925.1 Propionibacteriaceae bacterium
CGGTCAAGTGGGCGCCGGCGCCGGTCAGCTCGGCAATGGCGGTGGACGTCTCCGCTACGTCGCTCGCTACCGCACCCAACTCGGCCGCCCGCGCCCGGGCCGCCGCCGAGAGGTCCACACCGATCACCCGGGCACCCAGAGCCCGGGCGATCATGATCGCCGAAAGCCCGACACCACCGCAGCCGAACACCACCACCCAGTCTTCCGGCTCGACCCGGCGGTACGCGGTGAGGGCACGAAACGCGGTGGCAAAGCGGCAGCCAAGCGCCGCCGCGCTCACGAAATCCAGTTCATCGGGCAGCCGGACAAGATTGACGTCGGCGACCCGAACAACGACACGTTCAGCGAACGAGCCCGGATGGCTGAACCCCGGCTGGGTTTGGTCAGGACAGATCTGCGCATCACCGGCTCGGCACCAGTCGCACCGTCCGCAACCGTTGACAAACGGCGCGGTCACCCGGTCACCCGGCGCGAAGCCACGGACCTGGGCTCCCACAGCAGCGACCACACCGGCGAACTCGTGTCCCGGAATGTGTGGCAGCGGCACCGCCTCATGGCCACGCCAAGCGTGCCAGTCCGACCGGCATACGCCGGTAGCCTGAACCGTGATCACCGCGCCGTCCTCGGGACAGTCCGGTTCAACCACGTCGCGAACCAGAGCCGGCGCACCCACAACGTCATAGACGATCGCTTTCACCAATGCCCCTCCAGGTCGGCTGCGCCGACGAAGGACTCATCGAGCAGCTTGGGCGCCTCGCCCAGCATGCTGAGCCTGCCAAACTCCAGCACGTAGAGGTAGTCGCGATCTCCGGCAAGGGCCGATCGGGCAATAGCAGGTGAATTCCCGTCCAGCCATCAAGCCTGGCGTCCGTTGGAGGGTCGACTTGTGCAACAAGTGCCCCGCACGCATGACTTCTGTCTAACGCGCGGGTCGAGGCATGGGCCGTGGTACAGGTGCTCAATGGTGATCCTGTTGCTTGCCGGCCACGATCATGGCAGTGCGTTTGGCTGAGAGCCAAAGGCTGAGCGTGCCCGGCCGATGCATTCGGTCAGCACAAATGCATGCGTTTACAACCGCGAATTGACGATGGGAAACTGATCCGAGTTGTCCGGTGCGATTCAGCAGGCTGCACCACGACCTGACGATCGGATTCTGTTCCGGTCGGCGCTGAGTCGTTCGGATCCGGAGGTGCAACGTGTCTATGACTGTAGTGGATCTGCTGAGCATGTCTCACGACGAGCTCGACGAGCTGTTTCGCACCTCGCCGGCCGGTCCGATTCCCGCAGGAGAGGGTGACGGGACGGCCATTTTCGCCCCCGACACCCCAGTAAGCGACGTAGCCGCCAAGCTCGCACATTTGATTGCCTGGAAAGGCAAGGTGTTCGATCCCGAGCGCGGAGAGCTCAGGAATGAGATCGGCCCTACCGGTGCCCACGCCATCCGCGCCAAGGTTTATTACGCGGAGAGTTGGTTCGACCAGAAAGAAGCAATCATTCTCGATTACCGCGAGACCTCACTTGTGGCGCATTGGATTCGAGACGAGATTCGCTTGGTTGCCCCTGGCCTCTATCTGGGGATTATTTTCTGGGACAAACACAAGATTCTCAATTTCGCTTTGCATTTTGACACGTAGGCCGCTCGCGGCCGGCGGCTTGACGGGGTCGCGGCCGGCTAGCGCGCCCTAAACGTGCGAGAGGTGGTAGCACACACCGGTGGCGAAGGAGGTAGTCGGCACGGGGTACCGGTGGGCACACCCAGAGTCCACACGCGCACTCGTCTCGTTCGCCGCGCGCACACAACATGCTCCTCAAGTGCGACTGTCCTAGACGCCGCGGCCCGATCACCCGTTCCGCAAGCCGGTCGGCTAGCACCCACCGGGTACCAAGCTCACCACGGTCAGGCAGATCGGCGAGTCGTTCCATGGGCTCGGATGGCCTTTCTCGTGTACGGTCTCCTGATCACGGAGCGGCTCTTCTGACTCCGAACCGTCCAGGGCTCGACGTTGTTCGGTAGCAACGCGGAGCCCAGTGGCGCCCTAAGAATCGACCCTAGAGGGCTGCCATTACACCCAAACGGGGGAAGCTGACACGCTAGGACTCGAACCCAGAACCTCCTCCTTACCAGAGAGCCACACTGCCAATTGAGTTAGGCGTCAGTCCGCTCGAGGTTCGGCTGCTGGGATTCACGGGCTATCCGGGAAGGAACCATCACGATTGCAGGAGAGCCCGTAACGTCATCGATGCGGTTGCCCTCAGGCTCACAGCCCGGGCACGCTTACCTCAGCAGTTTGGCGGCGGGGAGAACATGATGATGAACACGTCTGCGTTGGAGCCGGCGGAATACCTGAGGCGCCTGTTCGATAACGCGGAGTTCTCCTATCTGGTCGTGATGGCAGCGCAGCTGGGCGTTGCGGATCTTCTTGCGCCTGGTCCACAGTCGATAGCAGACCTGTCTGAGGCCGTTGGTGTCGATGCTCAGTCGCTGTATCGCGTCTTGCGGGCGCTTGCAAGCCGAGGACTGTTTCGGGAAGACGACGACCAGCGGTTTTCACTTACGCCGCTGGCGGAGCCGTTGCGCTCCGACGCCGCTGACAGCATTCGGCCGCAGGCATTGTGGAGCGGCAGTGAGGCCTACCGGCGCACCTGGGGTGACCTGGAGTACAGCGTCCGAACCGGTCAACCTGCCTTTGATCATGTCTATGGCAAACCGTTCTTTGACTACCTCGCCGAGGATTTAGCACTTGCCAAGATCTTCAACGACGTGATGACCAGTGCCAGCAGCGACGAAGGCGCCGCTATCGCGGCAGCTCACGACTTCTCCGGTTACCGGAGGATCGTTGACGTCGGCGGCGGGCATGGTGCGCTGCTGGCGACGGTCCTGGACCGTTACCAGGGTCCGTTGGGAGTGCTCTTCGACCTGCCCGACGTTGTGCAGACGGCCCACGGTGCCATCGACAGTTACATCGCCGCCGGTCGTGTCGAAAAGATGGCAGGTGACTTCTCCGAAGCCGTGCCGCCTGGGGCGGATGCCTATCTGTTGAAGTGGATTGTCCACGACTGGGACGATGAGGCGGCAGTGAGAATCCTGACAAATTGTCGAACGGCCATGGCCCCGACCGGCAAAGTCCTTCTGGTCGAAGTCGTTATTCCAGAAGGCACGGCTGGGGCCGACGCCACCAGTTTGGACACGGCGATGCTGGTCTTCACCGGCAGCCGGGAACGTAGCGAGGCCGAGTATCGAAATCTCCTCCATCGCGCAGGGCTGACACTCGTCAAGATCACCCCAACTGCCTCACCGTTCAGCATTCTTGAGGCCACACCCGCCGAAGACGGGCAGCGCTCGGTTCCCTGAACGCAACTGACCTGGCCAAGCTGCACCGGACTGCCCAAGCCCGTAAGCCGGTCGGCTATCGGAACAGCTGTGCCGGCCCCTGCGACGTGGTCGGTGTGGGCCGCTGGAGTGCTGACATGGTTAGGACGTGAGTGATGACCGGCCGCAGGCACTGGCTGATGCCCCTATCTGCTGCCAGGTGGTGGCGCTTGAGCAGTGCCTCCGGTCGAGTCCTGTCGTGTGCAGACTGCTGGATGCTCTGCCGGGGCTGCAGCTGCCGTCCTGGTACATCGGGGCGGGCGCGGTTGCCCAACCGTCTGGAATCAACTGCACGGCTTCCCGCCGGGGCATGGGGTGAAGGACTACGACGTCGTCTACTTCGACAAGGACGATCTGACTCCCGATGGCGAGCAGGCCGTCGAAGTGAAGGTTGCGGAGATGCTTGACTTCACCGTCCCGGTCGATGTGACCAATGAGGCTCGGGTGCACACCTGGTATCAGCGCCGGTTTGGCCAGCCGTTGATGCCCTTCCGTTCCACGGAGCAGGCGATCGCTACCTGGCCCAGCACCGCAACCAGTGTGGGCGTTCGGACTGACGGGGACTCGTTCGATGTTTGCGCTCCCTACGGGCTCAGTGACCTGTTCGGGCTGATCGTGCGGCCTAACACCACGCTCGTCAGTCGCGAGGTATATGAGGAGAAGGCGGAGCGCTGGCGCCAACTTTGGCCGCTGTTGACTGTTCTGGCGTGGCCCGCGCTCTAACTCGTCGCCCTGGTCGAGTGCAAACTAGCGACCCGTTGAACGTTCCCGTCCGGCATAGGGTCCCGCTGGAGGATCCCCTTACGGCACCCGTTCCGGTCGGCGGTGGTCAGCTGGAGCAGAGGTGGTACGTGCATGATCGTCGTCCGCTGCGCCGGTTGCGGCCGAACCCTTACGAGATCGGCGTGCTGCTCTGACCCGAGGTTGAAAGCCCGGCGACGAAGCCGGTGAGGTCGGTGGCCACTCGTTCGGGCTGCTCCCACAGCACGAGGTGGCCCGTGTCGTCGTACACAATAAGCCGGGAGCCGGGAATGGCTGCGGCGAGCAGGTATCCGTCCTGCAGCGGCAGTAGCTCGTCGCGTTCACCCCAAATGATCAAGGTGGGCGCGGTGATCGTCCCCGACTCCGACGGCGGAACGGCGGTCGTGAGTCCTGTAAGGCCGGCAATCCACACGTGTGCGGGCACGCTCAAACCGTCGCGTATCCGGTCCTTGATGTACCAGCCGGGCACGTTGTGATAGCGGGGAAACCAGGTCAGCGACTCTTCGACCCAGGAGGGATCGACAGGGTCGGTGAGCCGATCCACATCGTCGGCAAAGGCGGGCCGGCCCTGAAGGCTGCGCGGTGCGCCGACGAGGACCAGTCCGTCAACGCGATGAGGCACCTGAACAGCGACCTGTTGCGCCACGTAGCCACCGCTCGAGGACCCGAGCAAGACAGCCGACTGTAGGCCGACCGCATCCATGAACGCCTCGATATCATCGGCGAAGTTCACCAGGGCATATCCGTTTGCTGGCTTGTCAGCATCGCCATGGCCGCGCTGATCCATCGCGAATACGCGGAGCGTCTGTGGCACCGCCTGCAACAGGCGGTCGAAACAAGCCGAGGATTCGACCCACGCGTGCAAGAGCACCACGGCCGGCGCCCGTGGGTCGCCCTGCTCGAGGTAGGGGACCGTGACTCCGGTCGCGAGGTGAGCACGGCCGGTTTTCCGATCCGCCCCCATCTCCTGATGCTAGGTCGAAACGCTTGGCTCATCCATTGAACGCCGCGTTTCCCGCCCTCCTTCCGCTCGACCACGCCGGCGACAGCAGACACCTCCACGGTCACCTCCGGCGGACGGGCGGTGGATTATGACAGGGTCATTGACTGAGTGGTACCGGCGACCGCCCGCAAGCGAGTCGCCTCACGGCATACCTGACCTGGTCTCAGCGAAGCGGACCGGTTGCGGTGGTTGCTCTCTCTGCCTGTTCGCGCGTTATCGGGCGGACCCGACCGCAGACTGTGCAGGTGTCCTCATAACGCGTACCGACCGGGATGAGCGGGACAAAGAAGATACTGAACCTGCGAACGTACTTCGTCAGGTGGTGCGCACCCTGATTCCCGCAGCGCTCGCAGATCATCGAGATCGTGCCTAAGAGGTGTGCACGACCCGTCAGCCCGAAGATGATCAGCACCCAGCGATACTACGCGTGGGCGCCGGGTGTGGCATTTCCGCGCTACGGCACGCTCCCCTGGAGCGGTTACGGCGTACCAATGGACCGTGGGCTTGCGGACCACTCGCCGGAGGTTAGGCGTCCATGATGCCGGAGATGATCCTGCGGACCGCATCGTCGAGGACCGAGTCATCGTCGACTGTTGGACGGGCGTTGACCCGTCGAGCGCCGCTGACGCAACAGGGCAATGCGAGTCCTCAGTCACCCCAATCAAGCTGATACTCCGGAGTTCCTGATGCCCGCCCCCAGGCGACCGCCTCGGCCCGAGCGCGTGTGTCGCCGATGCGGTAGCGGAAGACACGTCCAGCGAAGACCACCACATGATCGCCACCGACGACAAAGTCGGCCCACCAACCATTCTCGGTCTCCAATGCCGCTGCTAGTGCCTGAAAACCGAAATGACAGGGGATGGCATGCCGGGTACCCGGTCAACGTTCCCCCGCGGCACCGCCAGCTGTGCCGGCAG
>DATEWO010000050.1:0-8098 GCA_035257925.1 Propionibacteriaceae bacterium
GGTGACCAGCTCGCGCAGCCTGTTGATGTCGATGGCCTCCAGCCGGACCATCACCAGCGGCGACCAGTCGTAGGCAGAGGTAGTGAAGAAAACCTCCGGCTCGCTCAGCAGCAAAGCCTGCTTCTCCGCCTCGTCGCCCACATACAGGACGGCGATGTCGGTGCGGATGACCCGCCGCTGACCCGGAACGTACTCAGGATACGACCAGACGAACCCGCGGTTGCCAACTCGGAAGTCGAAACCGTCGCTGTCAATCTCCACAGTGTGCGGAAGGCTAGTCGCGATCCGCCGGACATCGTCGGCATCAACCACACTGACCACCGTTCCGCCTCGCTCGGCTCACCCCGATGATGCTAGGACAGCGTGCGCGAGCGTCACCGCTCGGCAGTCCGTGACGGTCGGGGAGGTGTTGGGCTGCGAGATCGATCAGGGAGCGCTGACCTCAACCAGGACTTTGCCGGAAGTCTCGGCGTTCGCGGCGATCGCGAATGCCTCGCTGACGTCCTCAAAAGGCAGTACGTGAGTGACCACTTGCTCGATCTGCGGGTTCAGATCCAGCAGCGTGAGGGCGGCGTCGATCTCGTCGTTGAAGCGAAAGGTGCCCCGCAGCTGTATCTCCTTCGACACTAGGGGCGCGAGGTTGACCGGTCGAGTCTCGTCGGGCAGATTGCCGACCTGGACGAGGATGCCGGCTCGGCGAGTGGCCAGCAGCAGCCCGTGGAGCGCCTGCGGCACTCCAGCGCACTCCAGCGTTATGTCGAAATGAGAGTCCGGCAGGTCCTCGATGCCGATCTGCACGGTCCCGATCGGCACAGGGCTGGCTTCGCCCAGCAACCGCGCACGCTGCAGCGGTCCTGCAAGCAGGTCGGCACAAACCACCTCAGCCGCGCCCTCAGCTGCTGCGGCAGCAGCGGTTAGCAGCCCGATCGGGCCCGATCCTGATATCAGCACGCGTTTGCTCCGGATGCCGCCAGCAATCACTAGGCCATGCAGGCCGACTGCCAGCGGCTCGGCCAATGCTGCTCGCTTGACCGGCAGCGAGGCCGGCAGTCGGCGCACCTGATCGCGGCGAACGACCAGCTGCTCCGCGAGGGCGCCGGGCGTGTGTGGCCACGTTGAGGCGCTGCCCAGATAACCGCCACCTGGCCAGAGGTGTCGCTGCTCGTCGGTCAGATCGGGCTGCGCGGTACCCCACGTGGCTGGGTGCACCGTCACGGGCGTGCCTGCCTCGAACGCTCCCGTCGGGTCAAGGTCAATCACCCCGGACACTTCGTGGCCGGGGATCAGCGGTTCACGGATTGCGAAGATGCCCGCGGCGCCGTCAGCGAAGTAGTGAAGATCCGATCCGCAAATCCCGACGTAGGCCACCCGCAGCCGCACCTCATGGGCATCTGGCTCGGGGCTGCGAACGTGCTCGGTCCGCATGTCCTGCTTGGCATGGATCCGCACGGCCCGCATGCCCTCATCCTCCCATTCGACGAGGCCGCTGCGTGCGCCTGCCAGACCCGCTCGATCGCAGCAATGTAGATGCTCATTGAGGCGCTCCCATCCCCAGTATTGAGAGCAGCATGGCGAGTGATTGCGAAGCGCCTCTGGGGGACAAAGCGCACCGGGGCCGAAGGTGTGCGGTCCCGTACAGCAGCCATTGGCTGCGGGTCCGTGCGGCAACATTCTCGAAGTTCGGCCAACCGAGGATGCCGCGAGGCCTTCCTCAGCAATCAGCCGATGACGCTGAGCAGGAGTCGGTCTCGCCGCCGGCCCGGGGCATAGACGTGATCACGAAGACCCCCTCCTGGTGCATGCCGTTCTTTGTCAGTACCGCTGCTGAAGCACGATTCTTGAATTGTCAGGGAGTCACGACCGACGGCAGAGGCAACTGCGAGTGCCCCACTGGTGATCATGTTGCAGCGGCGGGCTTGGTGCCCGCACTCGGAGTCTTGGTCGATGAACGCTCTAGAGCCGATCATCATCGAAGATCCCGCACTCAGGCCCGCTGTGAAGCTTGATCGGCCACCACCGATCTTGGTGAACTAGCTCAAGCCAGAGAGGATCAACGTGGCCCACCAGATCTCGATCGTGATCGTTGGCGCCGGCGACCGCGGCCAGTTGTATGCCGACCTTGCCGCCCGTGATCCTCGTGTTCGGATCGCTGCGGTGGCTGATCCCGACGAAGGCCGCCGAACCACCCTTGCGGAGCGGCACGCCGTGCCATCAACCCGCCGGTATTCGGATTGGCGAGAGGTCATTGAGCAACCCCGGATCGCCGACGCCGCCGTGATCGCGACCCTCGACCGGCTGCACCATGAGCCGGCCCTGGCGCTGGCCGAACAGGGCTATCACCTGCTGCTTGAGAAGCCTATGGCTGTGACGCCTGACATGTGCCGATCAATTGTTGATACGGTGCGGGCGGCTCGGGTCACACTCGCCGTGTGCCACGTCTTGCGCTACACCCCATACACCCGGCTGCTGCGGCGACTGCTCGACTCGGGCGTCATCGGTCAGATCGTGTCAGTGCAGCATCTGGAGCCGGTCGGCTGGTGGCATCAGGCGCATTCCTTTGTACGCGGCAACTGGCGGCGCACCGACGAGTCGACGTTTATGTTGATGGCCAAGAGTGTGCATGACATCGACTGGCTCAACTATTTGGTTGGGCGGCCGGCGCGTCGTGTGTCTTCGTTCGGTGGCCTCCACCACTTTCGTCCCGAGCAACGCCCCTCCGGTGCCGGTGAGCGCTGCATCGATTGTGCTATCGAGCCTGATTGTCCTTACTCGGCGAAGAGGATCTATCTGAGCTGCCTGGGTCATCCCGCTGCCGAGCGGTGGCCGTTGCAGACTGTCACCTCCGCCCGCACCGAAGAAGGTGTGCTGGACGCGCTGCGGACCAGTCCTTACGGTCGCTGCGTCTACCGCTGCGACAACGATGTGGTTGACCACCAGGTGGTCAACCTCGAGTACCAGGGCGGCACGACCGCGTCGTTCACGATGACAGCCTTCACCGACTTCGCCTTCCGTCAGACCAAGATCTTCGGCACCCACGGATCCCTCGAGGGCAACGGCCGCGAGGTGGAGCTGCTGAACTTCCGCACCGGGAAACGTGAGCGGCACCTCATCGAAGGCTCCAGCGAGCATGACCCGCACGCCGGCGGCGACACCGGCCTGATTCGGGCCTTCATTGAGGCCCTCGCTTCCGGGCGGCCCGAGGACCATCTCACAAGCCCTGAGGAGAGCCTGGCCTCACACCTCGTGACCTGGGCTGCCGAAGAAGCGCGGCTCACCTCCACCGTCGTCCACCTCAGCTGACCATCCGATTACCAGTCCTCACCGGCACAAAACGTCGATCTCAGGGTCGCTGGCCGGTCGCCTCGATAGCCGACCCGCTACCAGGACGCGTTCCGCGTGTGTGTCAAACCTGCAGAGCCGAGCGGCATGCCGCACATCCTTGGTAAGAAGCGCACCAACGTCCATCGGGACGGCTGAAAGGCCCGCGGTGCTACAGATTAGGAACTTGGGACTAGGTCTGTGGAGATGACGGTTCCCGCGCCAACGAGTTCGGACGGGTGGGACATGAGCGGTTCGAGGAGCCGTACGACCTCGGGCCCGACGACCGGCAACGCCGCCGCGCTGTACTCCTCGCTCTCCCAGAGATTGAGCACCAGGCGGCGACCTGCTTGCAAGTCCACAACGATGCTGCCGACGTAGCCGGGCTGAATCCGGTGGATCCGGTCGAACTGTTCCAGTGCGGGGGAAGCGGCCAGCTTGACGGGGTCGAACGAGTTGAGTCGCACTATGGCAAACATCGTGGTCTCCTGATCTTCGATGTCTTCCGACAAGTTGCAGGCTGGGAGAGTGAGCGCGTCTCGGGACGGGGACGTGCTCATGTCACCTTCGCCATGAATTCATAGTCTGGGCTCGGCAGAATCGAGGCCGGAGTCGGGGATGTCGTAGTGCCGTAACGACCACGCGCTGACGTCCTCAACAAATCGGCGCGCATCCTCGAACCGCCCGGGGTCTAAGTCCGATCCGTTCTGGTACCACCAGTCTTGGGCCCAGTCGATGAGTGCTGACCATTCCGGGAACCGTGACCTACCGGCATTGGCGGCTGCCAGCTTCGACACCTGCCGTCCGGTCGCCAGCGTTTCCGCAGCGCGGCAGAGTGTGAGCACGGCGTAGGCCTGCGCGCCGGTCGCGTGCATGTCGTGCACCGACTCGGGCCACACCCGGACGTGTTGCAGGACCACCTGGGGGATGAGTGGCCGGTCGATGGCAGGTAGCACGGTTGAGGGTGCGGCGCCCGCGATGGGTTGATCGGCCTGAAGGGCAGCGGCCCAGTTGAGCACGTAGTGCCGGGACGCCTTGACTTCGTGGAGCGGCTCACCGGGACTAATGCGGATCATCGGATGTGATTCATCCGCTCCATGCAAGACAGCCTCGACGGCCTCGGCCGATACGTAGTCGACCTCGACATGAGAGTTCCACTCCGGGAATTCCGTCTCGAGCCGTGCGTGTACATCGTCCAGTCCCGCAAGCGTGGCGGCCGTTGGATCAGTGGCCAACACGGCGAGCACGTCGAGGTCACTGCGAGCCGGGGCGAAGCCACCCAGCACCCACGACCCATGTAGAGCCAGGCTCAACAAATCGTCGCCCAAGACCTCTGCAAGCTCCGCGGCGAGACGTGTCAGCACCTCTGCTGGCTCTGCCACCCCGCGACTATAGGGCCAGCTCCGCCGACATGAGCACCCCGATTTCGAGGCCTTGCTGCAAGCTCGCCGCACCTGACCCGTACCCGCCCCACCGCCGCTGGGCCCCACCCACGAGCATGTCCAAAAACCGTCATGACAGGGAGGTCTATTGAGACCTCCATTGCTAGCGGAAGGAGTCCGTGTCGCTTGCCAGTTCACGCTCCGCCGCAAGAAGTGCGTTAGCGACGCCCGTCTTGAGCATCCGTTGGTAGGCCGGGTCGCCCTGGGCAGCGGTTCGGGCGATCCCGTCGGCGGTTGCTCGCACTCGGGCTCGCACCGTTGCGAGGAACGCCGCCGGGTTACCACTCCAGCGGTACTCATCAAGGAAGCGCCGCAGGCGCCGCGGCCGATCGGTAAAGGCGGTATAGCCCTCTGCGCGGACCACATGACGAGCATGGAGTGGTACCCAAGCAAAGGCCGTGAACGCAAGATCCCACTCCGTCGTAACCGGCCCGGCGAAATCCCAGTCGAAGAAACCGTTGAGGCGGCCTTCTTCTGTCCAAACGGCGTTGTAGGGGGCCGCATCGTTGTGGCCAATGATCATCTCCGGCCGCCACTCTCCGCCTTCCCTCCACACCGCTCGCTGCGGCGGACGAAAGTCGGCAACTGTTTCGTGATAGCTGCGCAGCCAGTGCGCCACCTGCACCAGTGCCTCGTCGGAGTGAACCCATTTCGGCCACGGCCGTTGATCGCCAACGGTGTTGCCAGGCAGGTACGAGAGCACTTCCCGCCCTTCGTCATCGAAACCCAGCGGACGAGGTGAACCGACGAAGCCGGCCTGCTCCAGGAAGCGCAGCAGGGCGTGCACTGAATCGGTCCACGGGCCGCAAGGTCGGCGCACAGTCTCACCGACCCGTACTGCGCCACTACTGTTGCCGCCGACCAATAACTGCTCCTCCACGCAACTCATCGTGCACGCAGGCCGGCGCGGAGCCCAACCGATGCGCGGTCTGTCACACTGGCCTTCAACTCCGCCGTTGTCGCCAAGGCGTCGATCGCGCATGGTAAGCCCGTACCGCAGCCGGAATGACTATCGACGACGAAATGCCCGACCCAAGCGACGTGACTGCGATGAGTGAAGCATTCAACCTACGGGAAGCATGCAGCCAGTACACCGGCTCACCTGTTGTCGCGACTTCTCACCTCGAATATGGTTACGCGAACGAGTCGCATCGAGTCGAGCTAGCGGACGGCGACAGCATCGTGGTCCGCATCCTCAAACTGACATCACCCGAACGTGCCCGGCAAGAGATTTCGATCCAGCACGCGCTTGTCGACGCAGGAATAACGACTCCGGTGAGTCAGACGATGAAAAACGGCAACGTCGTAGGTGAGCTCGGCGGACATGCATTCACCATTTCTCACATGATCGAGGGACAACACCCTCAGGTGGTCAACGAGGACCTGGTCACTGAGTTCGGACGCGTGCTCGCTCGATTTCACAACGCGACCCAACAGCTGGCCATCGCGGGATCGAGCTGGCTAAGCGAGCCGACCATCTCCCAGGAGATCGCGGGGGTGGATGATTCGACGATGCGATTACGTCTCCAACAAATGCGGGACGGCGTTCTGAATCTTTACGACGCCGGTCTACCCGTGGCGAACATCCACGGCGACCTTTGGGCCAGTAACGTTTTCGTTGAAAATGGACGCATCACGGCGGTTTTCGACCTTGAAACCACCGAAAAGACGTTGCGGATTATGGACATAGGTCGCACCGCGATCGATCCCGCATTGGAGATGAAGACGTCCGTACCGGACATACTCGAAATGCTGCGGGACGGCTACGAAGAAGTCGACGCTTTGACAGATAAAGAGCGAGGCGCGCTTCCCGATGCGTTCCGTCTCGCGGCGGTTGCGTGTTCGGCATGGCACTACAACCACGGATTCCAGGACTACGCGCTCGACGCGATGCAGCACGCCGAGTCGTTGTGAATGTGCAAAACAGGACACTGGACACGACAAACCTCACTCAGATCAGTGCTGATTCAGATGGCGCATACTTTCTGGGCCTCGGGACCTTGCGGGCCTTCGCCGATTTCATACCTCGCCCGGCGGCGACCGTCTATGTCCGATTGCGTCGACCCGAACTGTCGCTGCCGTCCCCGTTATTGGGCCTCGGGGGCGCTTGAACGGGGGCTGTCGTGGGTGCGGACGAGGGCCCACTGATAGTGATACGGCGAGGGGTCGGCCGTCCAGGTGACCCACTGCTCGATCTGGCCGAGTTCGGCGAGGGCGTGCCGGAGATCGTGGTCGGATCTGAAGCGGAAGTAACGCGGTGGTCGCCGTCCTGCCTTGTCGGCGAGATGCTGCTCGCTGGTGACGTGGTCGCCCCAAAGACCGATGGCGAGCAGGCCGCCGGGGCGCATGACTCGACGAACCTCGCGTAAGGCGGACTCGAACTCGACGTCGTCGAGGTGGAGCAGCGTGCTCATTGTCCAGGCCGCGTCGAACGCATTGTCGGTAAAGGGTAGGTCGACTGCGCTTGCGGTGCAGACCCGCAGGCCCTTGCCGCGACACACGGCGACCGCGGCGAACGATAGGTCGATCCCCGTGTAATCGAGTCCGGCTTCGGCGAGGGCGGTTGCGTCGATGCCAGGCCCGCAACCGATCTCCAGCACGGATTGCGCGCCATCATTCGTGACCGCATCGATGAACAGCTCCCGATGATCTTCCCGCTGATCAGAGAGTGCCCGAGTGGCCCGGTCGTCGACTTCGGAGTCGTAGTACGAGACGAGTGCGGCCGCCCGATCCGCGGCCGGTTTGCCGGTGGCTGCGTGTGACCTCACCACATCACCGCACAGCAAGAGGCCTGGCCCGGAAGAGGATGATGAGGGGCACCTTTAACACAGCGGACATAGCGGTTGTGCGACGCCGGACGGGTGCAATGTGACTGCTTGGCGCAATCAAGAATCGCCCTCCAACTCCAGGCCCCGTTTCCGCCAGTATGAAGCCAGCGCAGCTCCACAATCTTCCTCATCGTGCCGATGAAAAGCCAGGCCTGTAAGCGCATCGCCTGCGTACCAGGAGGGAGAGTTTGTCACGTTCGTCGCGATCGTCTGGAGCAAAGGTCGGATACGACCGGCTGACCTGCGTCTCGTTGTGACGGCGGCCCTGTACAAAGGATGACGCCATGGCGCACGACTCCACGACAATCAAACTCAGCCGGTCCGAACTCCGGGAGGTCGCCGGATACGCGGTGGTGTGCGCGAGGCCAGCACTAGCGATCTTCGAACGTGACCGCGTTGAGGATCGGCGCCCACGAGCGGCGATCGAGGCTGCGCAGGCGTTCGCGGATGGACGCGAGCGGACTAAGGCGCTACGTGACAGCGCGTGGGCGGCACACCGGGCAGCTCAGG
>DATEWO010000051.1:0-2594 GCA_035257925.1 Propionibacteriaceae bacterium
CGCACCCTTCGACAGGCTCAGGGCGCATGTGGGCTGATGATTGGTCCATGAGCGGCGGAGACAAACTGCCAGATGAGGTCTCGTTCACCCATCTCGATGAGGAGCTCTTCGATGGGGCGGGCGCGACCAAGCGGGACCTGATCGACTACCTCGACGCGGTACACGCTTGCATGCTTCCCAACTTGACTGACCGGCCCCTGTCAGTGATCCGTGTCCGACCCGGCCAGGCCCCATTCATGCAAAAGAACCTTCCCAAATACACACCGGACTGGGTGCCCAGAGCACCGATCTGGGCCGAGGCGTCTCGACGGGAAGTGTCGTACGCACTGTGCAACGATCGCCGCACGCTGCTCTGGTTTGCCAACCAACGTGCAGTGGAGTACCACGTCACGCTATTCACGATCGCCCATCCGGAGCACCCGGACTATCTGGTGCTTGATCTGGATCCGCCGGAGGGAGCGCCTTTCGCAGTGGTCGTGCAGGCAGCTCATTTGGTCCACCAAGCGCTCACCGATGCGGGCATGGCCGGCGCGGTCAAGACCAGTGGCGCCAAGGGCCTGCACGTATTTGTGCCGCTCGCGAGCGGAGCGTCACCAGAAGACGTGGCCGCAGCCACGCGTGCCGTGGCGGTACGCGCCGAGCGGATCGATCCGGAGCTGGGCACAACGGCCTTCGTCAAGGAGGAGCGGGAGGGCAAGGTGTTCCTTGACTCGACACGTGCCGGTGGTGCCACGGTCGTGGCCGCGTACAGCCCACGGATCCGGCCCGGCGTACCCGTCTCATTTCCCCTTACCTGGAACGACATTGACCAGGTGGTTCCGGCCGACTTCACAGTCCGCAACGCGGCTGGCCTGTTGGATGGAGCCGATCCGTGGTCGCAGCTGATGCCGCCGGCGCAGCCACTGGACGCCGATCTAGTAGCCGAAGGTCACACGATTCCTGTCGCCCGAGTCCAGGCCATGCATGAGGGCAAACGGCGGGCCCGCTCGCGGCGTGACTCCTGACGTACTGCAGCACTGCGCCTAGTCCTGCCGAAGAAACGGCCGCTGATGCGTAACAATCCGGAAGGATGTGCGCATGATTGAGATCGACGTCATCCTTCTGGTGGGTGCCGTCGTCTTGATCGTCGCCATCATCGCCGCACGGATCGGTGCCCGGGTGGGCCTGCCGTCCCTGTTGCTGTTTCTCGGTCTCGGCCTGGTGATGGGTGACTCCGGAATCGGAATCCCCTTTGACAACGCCGACCTGGCGCAGGCTCTGGGCTTCGCCGCCCTGGTCGTCATTCTCGCCGAAGGCGGTCTCACCACGAGGTGGAGCGACATCAGGTCCTCGACCATCCTGGCGACATTGCTGGCCACAGTCGGCGTCGGGATCAGCGTGGGCTTGATGACCCTCTTCGGGTATTACGTCCTCGGATTGCCGATCTGGATTGCCATGCTGCTAGGTGCGGTAACGTCCCCCACCGACGCCGCCGCAGTCTTTTCGGTGCTCCGCACGGTTCCCATCCCACACTCATTGCGAGGCGCACTGGAAGCCGAGTCGGGTCTTAATGATGCGCCGACCGTGCTACTGGTGATGCTGGCGAGCTCGTTCGCCGTAGGCGAGCCTATGGAGTTCGGGATTCCCGGCCTGATCGGCCTGATCGTGGTCGAGCTGCTGGGCGGCATGGCGATCGGTGGTGGTCTTGGCTGGCTCGGGGCGCAGATTCTGCGGCGTGTCGCCTTGCCCTCCTCCGGGCTCTATCCACTCGCAATCCTGGTCTGGACCATTTTCGCGTACGGCATCAGCGCGCTCATCCACGCCAGCGGGTTTGCCGCCGTGTACGTGTGCGCGCTGATTCTCGGGAATGCCCAGTTGCCGCACCGGGCCGCGACCCGCTCCTTCGTGGAAGGAATTGGCTGGATCGCCCAGATCGGCCTCTTCGTCATGCTCGGCCTGCTGGCCTTTCCAGACCGGGTGACGCCTCGTGCCGGCCTGATCGCGGTTGCGGCCGGTTTGTTCCTGACGTTTGTCGCCCGCCCTGCCACGGTCGTGGCCTGTGCGGTTTGGTTCAAGATCCCACCCCGGCATCAGGTGTTCCTTTCCTGGGCGGGCCTGCGCGGAGCTGTGCCGATCGTCCTGGCCACGATTCCACTCGCCCAGGAGGTTCCGGGCGCAGAGGCCCTCTTCGATATCGTGCTCGTCTTCGTCATCGTCTTCACCTGCTTGCAGGGTCCGACGCTGCCCTTCGTCGCCCGTGGACTCGGGCTGGTCGATGACGAGTCGGCTCAGGATGTAGAAGTAGAGGTCGCGCCACTCGACAAGATCTCAGCCGATCTGCTGCAGGTTCGCATCCCGGCCAAGTCGCGCATAGTCGGTGTCGAAGTTGGCGAGCTTCGCCTTCCCAAAGAGACGGTGGTGTCCTTGATCATCCGAGACGAGCACCCGTTCTTTCCAGATGGCCGGGAGCGGATCCAGGCCGGCGATGAGCTGCTCATCGTGACACCTGAGAACCAGCGGCTGAACACCGAGGAACGCCTCAGAGCGGTTGGACAGCGAGGCCGGCTGGCCCGCTGGCGCGCCGGCGCCGAGGAGTGATGCAGGGCATTCACAGA
>DATEWO010000052.1:0-7180 GCA_035257925.1 Propionibacteriaceae bacterium
GGAGCAGGCGGGTGCTCTGGCGACTCTGCGGGCGTTCAACTACGAACGAATCTACGTGCGGCCTGCCTCGCTCGCACAATCCCGCGCGGTGATCGAGGTGCTGCGGGCGCTGGTCGAGTACTACAGCGATCAGCCAGCCCTCATGCCAGACAGCCGCGAGATCCCGGCTCAATCCCACGCCGCTACACGTGCGGCAGTGGCCTATGTGGCTGGGATGACCGACCGATACGCCTTCGACATGGCCGTACGCCACCTCGACTGGCCACCTGAGCGGCTGCCGCGCGGCATTGGCCGGGACATGTGAACAACCGGTGAGCGCTGCGTAAACCCCTGCTAACGCTGCGAAAACGCAAGCTTTCCAAACCGCCGTACAAGCGGTCCGGATCGTGTTCTAATCGGCCCGTGGGGGAGCGCCTACGCGGCATCAGCAAGATGTCGTACGCCTGGCGGATCGCCGCAACCGTGCTGGGGATCGGTCTGCTGCTCAATGGTTCATTGCGCATGAGTGATGATGCGTGGCCATTCGGTCCAATGTCCCAATACGCGTTCTCACCCGCCAAAGACGAGACCATCGTGATCACCCGAGTTGAGGGCCTGCTCGCAGACGGACGCCGCATCGACCTCCCGCTACGCGTTGAATCCGCAGGGATCAGCCGCGCCGAGATCGAAGCGCGCATTCCACAGATCACCGCTGACCCGTCGTTACTCCGATCCGTCGCCGATGGCTGGACTTCCCGACATCCGGCAGAGTCGGCGCTGCAGCGGGTCTGGTTGGTCCAAGATCAGACCCGGCTCGTCGACGGTCGGGTTGGCCCGACCCGTCTCGTGGAGCTCACCACGTGGGAGCTGCCCTCATGAGCACCTTGCGGTCCGCGGCGTCGTGGTTTGCGCCGGTGCTCCCGGAGTCCCGGGTGGCCATACTGCGCACCGTGCTCTACCTGTTCGTGATCATCGACATTCATCTCTTCGTTCGGGATCCCATTCCGCTGAGCAGACATCCCGAGCTCTACCAGCCGCTGCTGATCGAGCGCCTGTTTCACCTGCCTCCGCCCAGCGTGCCGTTGACGATCACCCTCTACCTGATCTTGATGATCGGTTGTCTGGTGGCGGCGGCCAACGTGCTGCCCCGGCTGGCCGGTGGGGTAGTGGCTGCAGCCTTCACCTGGTGGACGGCTATCGGCATGAGTTACGGCAAGGTCGACCATGATCATCTGGCACTCGTCATCGCGCTATGGGTGCTTCCGACGGTGGGCGTCATCGCCGACCGGTGGCGCAGCGTAGAACGTTCCGCGCGGGCCGGATGGGCGCTCAAGTGCATTCAGATCTCTGTGGTCTTCACCTATTTCTTGTCCGCGCTCACCAAAATCCGCAGTGGCGGCTGGAGTGTCACCAGCTGGCCGGAGAGCTCGATCCTGATGTGGGCCATCATCCGGCGGCCACACGGGCTTGGTCAGTTCCTACTGCCCTACCCAGAGCTGCTTCATCTGATGCAGTGGTTCTCCTTCACCGCCGAGTTGACTGCGGTGGTGGTCTTGTGGCTGCGCGGCCGAGCGCTGCTTGCGGCGGCGGTGTTCTGGATGGGGTTCCACGTCTTCACTATGGCGATCTTGTACATCCACTTCGCGCCCACGGCGATTTGCTGGCTCGCGTTTGCGCCGTTAGAGCGACTTGGTCCCTGGCTGCGCCGGGTCAAAGCCGGGCGGAGGGAGCGCGCAGGCAGGCGATCCGCCCGGCATCCGGTGCCGGTTCTTCGCAATCACGCCATAGACAACGGCGGCTAGCGCGCGAATGACTGGCAGGTCCAGGATCTGGCCAGCAATCCGGTAGGCACCGCCGCGGAATTTGAGCCATTCCGCAAAGGCTGCTGCGCCGCCGTAGATCGCGCCGTCCGTGCTGATCCACAGTGCCTCCCGCTGAGTACGCTCCGCAGTCGTGCCAAGCGCCGCCAGATCGGTGAACTGCCAGGGGACGAGCCGCGCGTTCGGTCCCATCGGACGGTTTAGCCGTCGGGCCAACCAGTGGGCGCTGGAGGTGCAGAATGCACAGTCTCCGTCGTAGATAATCCAGGGCACCTCACGAGCCATCTCGGTTACTCCCACCACGCCGGAACCTACGTGCACGTAGCTTGCTGAGGGTCTGCATTGGTTGCAGCGTATGCAGACCGCCAGAAAGCTGTGCAGACCATCGGACCCTACACACAAGCTCGACGCTTACCCAGCCGGCGCCGTTCTCTGGCGATGACTTTCGGCTGAGTTCGCCGCATGGTCATGGCCGGAACATAGACTCCCGTCCGTGGCTGGGCGGATCAACGAGGAAGACATCGCCGCCGTACGAGACCGAGCCCGGATCGAGGAAGTAGTCGGCTCCTACGTCACGCTCCGCAGCGCGGGCGGGACGATGAAGGGCCTCTGCCCCTTCCACGACGAGAAGACACCCAGTTTCCAGGTCACGCCTTCTCGGGGGTACTGGTACTGCTTCGGTGCCTGCGCCGAGGGTGGCGACGTGATCGATTTCATGCGCAAGATCGACAACCTCACCTTCGTCGAGGCGGTCGAGCGGCTCGCTGATCGGGTGGGCATTCAGCTGCGCTACACCGACGATGCCGGCGCCCGGCCCGAGCCTGGGGCACGGATGCGGATGGCAGAGGCACTGCGGCTGGCGGCGGAGTTCTTCACTGAGCAACTGGGCAGCCCGGATGCGGTCGTAGCTCGGCAGTTCTTGAATGAACGAGGGTTTGACCGGGAGGCGGCCGAGCGGTTTGGGGTCGGGTTCGCTCCGCGGGACGGCCGCGCTTTGCTGCAGCATCTGCGCGGCCGCGGGTTCCGCGATGTGGAGCTGGTCTCGGCCGGGCTGGCCCGCGAGTCAGGTTGGGATTTCTTCCAGGGGCGCGCGATGTGGCCAATCCGCGACTCGGGACGCCAAGTAGTGGGCTTTGGGGCGCGCCGACTGTTCGAGGACGACCGAATGCCGGCGAAGTACATCAATACCCCGGAAACCGTTCTGTACAAGAAGTCTCACGTGCTCTATGGGCTGGACCTCGCTCGCACCTCGATCAGCAAGAAGAGCCAGGCTGTCGTGGTTGAGGGTTACACCGACGTAATGGCGGCTCACCTGTCGGGTGTCGACACGGCGGTTGCCTCCTGTGGCACCGCCTTCGGCGATGATCATGCTCGGTTGCTGCGGCGGTTGATGGGCAATCATGATGCGTTCCACGGTGAGGTGATCTTTACTTTCGATGGTGATGAGGCCGGACAGGCGGCCGCTATCAAAGTCTTCGCTGGTGACCAGAATTTCGTGACTCAGACCTATGTGGCGATAGAGCCGACCGGCCTCGACCCATGCGACCTGAGACTCCAGCGCGGCGAGGCGGCAGTCCGTGAGCTCGTCGCCCGGCGGGTGCCGCTGTACCGCTTCGTGATGAACAATGTGCTGAAACAACATGATCTTGATCGGGCAGACGGCCGGCTGGCGGCGCTGCGGTCGGCCGCCCCGCTCGTGGCGAGCATCAGGGACAACGCGCTGGTGTCGGGTTACGCCCGCGAGCTGGCCGGCCTGCTCGGGATGGATATTGAGGAGGTCCGCACCGAGGTGATGCGTGCCGCGGCCAAGTCCGGACGCCGACCAGCCGTGGGAAGGCCGACGACCGCTGATTCCCACTCCGCAGTCGAGCGGGAGGCCAGCCCGGCGCTTCCGCTGCTGCCTAATCCCAACGAGCGCCTGCTCGCTACCGAGCGACAGACTGCCAAGCTGCTGATCCAGAACCCGGATCTGTTCCCTGACGGCTGGGACGGCTTGACCACAACCGACTTCACTCACCCGGCGTACGCCGCCGTTTTCGCCGCGGTGGAGAAAGCAGCGGTGGAGCTGGGTGGCGCCGAGGTGACTGCCGATACCGGGTGGGTGCATCGAGTATCGCAGGCATGCGACTCGGATGAGATCCGATCACTGGTCGCGTCGCTGGCGGTCGAGGCGCTGCCGGTGCAGGGCAAAGTGACCGTGCGCTATGTGATCGCAAACTCAGCAGCGCTTCAGTTGCTCACAGTGATCCGTAGCATCGCGGCGCTGAAGTCCCGGCTGCAGCGTACGAACCCGGTTGAGGAACAGCACAAGTACAACCAGATGTTCTCGGAGCTGGTGGTGCTGGAGGCGCGCCGTAAGGCTCTGCATACCCGCAGCATCGGCGCCGAAGACTGACGCTCGCCAGGGCGAGTTATCCACAGATTTGCCGCGAGTAGGTGTTGCGAGCGGCATCGGCTGCTTCAGAGTAGCGGCGTGACCGAGGTCTCCGACAATGCAACCAATGAACCGCTGCTGACGCATGCCGAAGTGGTCGAGCTACAACGTGCGATCGAGGCCGGCCTGCTGGCACGAGATGCCCGACTGTCAGGCGCAGGTTTCGCGGATGCCACCGATCAGGAATTGAGACTGCTCGAAGCTCAGGCTGCGCTGGCCCGGCAGCGATTCATCCGAGCCAACTTGAGGCTTGTCGGGATGGTCAGCCGACAGTTTGCGGCGCGTTGCCAGCTTTCCGATGCGGAACTGTTCCAGGAGGGATGCATCGGTCTGATCACAGCTGTCGAGCGATTCGACCATGCGCGCGGTTACCGGTTCTCGACCTACGCCCTGTTCTGGATCCGTGCCTTCGTAGGCGCGGCTGCCGCCAAGCAGCTGGGGGCGATGAACCTGCCAACCAGCCGGGCCGAACAGCTGCGCGCCGCTCACGGGCTGGAAGCTGAGCTAACGCAAAGTCTGGGTCGCTCTCCCACATTGGGAGAGCTGGCCGATGCCCTCGGCCGCAGCGAAGATTGGACAGCCGGTCTGCTCGCCCACCAGCGGCCGCGATCACTGGAGCTGGTGGATGGCAGCACTCTAGAGCGCCTGCCCGCCTCCGATGAGCTCGAGGAGGTCCTCGCCGAGCCACTGCCGGTGCGGGAACTGCTGTTCCGCCTGGACGACCTTGATCGTCGCGTTCTGGAGCTTCGACTGGGATTTGCCGACGGCGAGCCCAGGTCATTCGCACAGACAGCCCGGGTGCTCCAAATCTCGGTCACCCGGGTCCGCCGCATCGAGGCCCGGGCGCTGGAGACGTTGCGCGGCCTCTGCCCGCGGCAGGCCTCAGCTCGGCTCTGACCCAATGGGTCCGCCCGAGCCGAGCACAATGGCCGCGTGGGGGAAGACACGGTACGCGGTTCGGCCTGGTGGTCGCGGAGCCGTGGCTTGCCACGGGCGGTCTATGAATCGTGGAGATCCTCACTGGCTGCGCAACCGGACCGGCCCGCGCGGGTCCTCGCCTGGGCTAGGACGTCGACTGGCTATTGCATCGCCAGTCCGACCATCTTGTCGTACGGAGACGAGGAAGAGTGGATGCACGTCGGCTGGCACGAAATCGAGCGAGGCAGCTGGAATGCTGAGCTGCGCAAGCTGAGCTGGGTGCTCAACGCAGCGCCAGGCAAGCCATCCCCTCGCGGCTCGCTCGAGCTCGTCGAGCCAGGGCGGCTGCCCGAGCTCTTCCGGGAGCGCATTTCTGCGTCGATCGCCATTGAGAGGTTCGTCCCCTTGGTCGGAGAGCGCGGCGTCACCATTACCGCTCGTCGTGATCTTGGTGCTAGCGGCAGAGTCGCCTGGCACAGCACGCTAACCCGGGGCCTGAGCTGGGAGACCGATGGCGTACGGGCCGCTGTTGATCAAGCGATGGAGGAGCTGAGAACGGAATACGACGTAGGCTGACCAGGCTGCTAAGGTACGTAGCCGCGTGGTTGTCAGTCCCCTGTAGCTCAATTGGCAGAGCATTCGGCTGTTAACCGAAGGGTTGTTGGTTCGAGTCCAACCGGGGGAGCACAGTCGGGAGCTCAACCGGCCACTCGGTTCGCTGTCCTGCTCCCGTTCAACTCCTCAAGATCGTCAAGGAACATGCTTGCCCACTTCTCGATGTCATTTTCGAAGACCTGGCGGCGCATGACCCGCATTCGCCGGGCCTTGTTGCGCGGCGAATCGGTCATGGCTTCCAGCAGGCGGTCCTTGAGGCCATTGATGTCGTGCGGATTTATCAGATACGCCTGGCGCAACTCCCGCGCGGCGCCGGTGAACTCGCTGAGCACCAGTGCGCCATCGTCTTGTTGACGACACGCGACGTACTCCTTGGCCACCAAGTTCATGCCGTCACGCAGTGGCGTCACCACCATGACGTCTGCTGCCCGGTAAATGGCGGCCATTTCGATACGCGGATACGACACGTGCAAGTAGGTGATCGGTGGCCGGCCGATGCGCGGGCTTTCCGCGTTGATCCTCCCGACCAGCCGGTCGATGTCATCTCTGAGCTGCCGGTACAGGTCGACCCTCTCGCGTGAGGGGATGGCGAGTTGCAGGAGTACGACCTCGTCCGGGTCGATCCTCTCCTCCGCAATCAGCTCACCGAAGGCTTGAATTCGCTCCAAAAGTCCCTTCGTGTAGTCGAGGCGATCTACTCCGAGGAACATCACACGCGGATCACCGAGATCGTGACGGATCTCAGCGGCGCGGGTAGCAGCCTCTTCGCTGGCCGCCAGCTCGTTGAGCGCCTTAGCATCGATGGCGATGGGATAAGCCCGCGCCAGCACCTCGCGGCCATCCGTCAGCCGGATCCGATCTCGCAGCGTCTCCAGACCAAGGCGGTTACGAACCAGCCGGACGAAGTTCTGGGCGCCGCCTGGGAGTTGGAAACCGACCAGATCTGCGCCCAAGAGCCCCTCCAAGATCTGCTCTCGCCACGGAAGCTGGAGGAAGAGCTCCGTAGGAGGAAACGGGATGTGGAGGAAGAAACCTATCCTCAAGTCGGGTCGCCGGCGGCGTAGCATTCGCGGAACCAGCTGCAGTTGGTAGTCCTGAACCCACACCACCGCGCCATGGGCTGCCACCTTGGCGGTGCGGTCAGCGAACCGCTGGTTGACCGCGACGTAGGTGTCCCACCATTCGCGGTGGAACTGCGGCGTCGCGATCGCGTCGTGATAGAGGGGCCAGAGCGTCGCATTAGAGAAGCCCTCGTAATAATCTGCGACGTCTGAGGATGAAAGCGGGACCGGCACCAGCGCCAGCCCCTCATTTTCAAATGGCCCCAGTTCCTCGTCGGCTGCTCCATGCCATCCCACCCAGGCGCCCCGGCGTCTGTGCATGATCGGCTCGAACGCGGTGACCAGTCCGCCGG
>DATEWO010000053.1:0-2174 GCA_035257925.1 Propionibacteriaceae bacterium
CGGGGTGGTAGCCGGTTGCCGCCACAACGGCGTCCGGGTACACGCGTGATCCATCTGCCAGCACGACTGCCCGGCCGTCGAGCGCGGTGACGCCCGGCACGACCTCGATGAGTCCGCGGCGTACGGCGTCAATGAAACCAACGTCGAAGATGGGCACGGTGCCGGTGCGCCGGAACTGCGAAAACGGCGCGCGTGGCCGGGGCAGGCCACGGGCACTCAGATCTGGGATCGTCGCTCGTTCCAGCGCCAGAACGAGTGGATCCAGCAGCCGCGGCGGCAGCCGTCGGAACACAATCCCGAGCAGCTGAATCGGGAAACCCTTCACGTCGCGCCGCAGGATATTCGGCGGCGTACGTACCGCAATCCGAACCCTCTTGGCGCCACCCTCAGCCAGATCGACCGCGATCTCGGTGCCGCTGTTTCCCGCGCCAACAATCAACACGTCCTGGTCCTGATACGGCCGCGGATTGCGGTAATCCACCGAATGAACCAGGTGTCCATCGAAGGTGCCTGGCCATCGCGGCACATGTGGAAGCCGGGTAAGCCCCGTCGCTATCACCACCACCCGCGCGGGAATCGTGCCAGCGGTCGTCCCGACATTCCAGTGGCCATTGTCGCGGTCAAGACGCGTGACGTCAACGCCGGACCGCGGCTCTAAGCGATGGTGCGCCGCATACTGCTCCAGGTATTGCACAAACTGGTCGCGTGCTACCCATCGGCCGAAGTCACGTGGAATCCGGTAGCCCGGAAGATGCGAGAGCGAACGGATGGTGTGCAGGTGCAGACGGTCATATCGGGCGCGCCACGGCTCCCCCACCCGCCCACGTTCGATGATGGTGGCGTCGATGCCGCGCGCCCGCAAAGTCGCCGCAGCAGCCAATCCAGCGGGACCAGCGCCGATGATGACCACATCATCCATTCGGCAACGCTACTGCTGATGCGGGACCTTACGGATCAAGGTTTGTTTCGGAACGTGCTGCAAAGGTGGCAGCAAGTGCCAGAGTCACTGGGCGTACCGGGCTGAAGATGTGGTCCTCCCAGCGCTCGACGCCCTGGATGTCGCGCATTGATGAGGTCAAGAACACCTCATCGGCCTGCTTAGCGTCCTCGAGCGTTAGATCACGTTCCTCGACCGCAGTCCATTCCATGATCAATTCCCGGGTGATGCCGGCCAGTGGGCCGGCGCTCAGCGGCGGTGTGACGACTGTGTCGCCGAATACCACGAAGATGTTGGTACCGGTTCCTTCGCAGACATGACCGGCAGTGTTGAGGAAGATCGCCTCACTGGCCTGGTGCTGCGCCGCGTACCCCAGGCCGCGAACGTTCTCCGCGTACGAGGTGGATTTCACTCCGGTAAGGGCACCATGTTCATTCCGCATCCAAGGCGCAGTCACGATCGATGCGAGCGGCGCCGCCGCATCCGCCGGCACCAGCGCAACGATCAAGGTTGGTGGGCCGTACGCAGCTTCGGAGCCCAGCGGTCCACGCCCGCCGGTGTAGGTAATCCGCAGCCTGGCCCGTGGAAAGTCACGGCCCGCGAGGACAGCTTCAATCGCCTCGCGGATCTGCCCGTGATCGGGTGCTGGAAGGCTCAACGCGGCAGCCGAGCGGCTCAGCCGGTCCAGGTGGCGGCGTACCGCAAAGGCACCGCGTTCGGTCACCTTGAGGGTCTCGAAAACGCCGTCTCCAACCAGCAGACCGTGATCGGTACCGGCAATGCTGGCCTGCTGGGGATTGTCAAAAAGGCGGCCGTTCAACCAGATCCTGAGCTGCCCGGTGATGCCCGTCGGAGCGGATGCGGTGAGTTGCACCACGTCAGGTTAGCGGGCCGGTGTGATCATGGTCCGCTGATAGGACTGCGCGTCCAATGGTCGGCGTGAACACGTTTGGACTCCGGCCTTAGCCTCGGCTAAGGTTTCTGATCGCACCCGAGCCGGTTGGTTGCCGGATGCGCGGACGTGGCTCAGCTGGTAGAGCATCACCTTGCCAAGGTGAGGGTCGCGGGTTCGAATCCCGTCGTCCGCTCGGAGCGAGTCTCGCCCAGTCCCGATGGGGAGCAGTGTTCCCTGGTGGAGTGGCCGAGAGGCGAGGCAACGGACTGCAAATCCGTGTACACGGGTTCAAATCCCGTCTCCACCTCGGGCGATTGGCGCAGTGGGAGCGCGCTTCCCTGA
>DATEWO010000054.1:0-5813 GCA_035257925.1 Propionibacteriaceae bacterium
CGAGTCGTAGAAGTAACTCGCCGAAGCTCAGGCCTCGATCACTAGCACAGAGGGTTTGGACGTCAAGTCGGAGTCGGGGTCCAGCACGCGAAGCTGGTAAAGACCCGGCTTCCCAAATTCGACATAGGCGGTGAACTGGCCCGACTTGTCGGTCTTGGTGGGTAACGGGAAGGCCAACCACTGGCCTCCCTCCAAGCGCTGCACCCGCAGGGTGGTATCTGCACCACCGCGGTACGTACCTTGGATTCGTACTGTTTGGAAGGGCTTTGCGGCGTTGGCTGAATTCTCCAACTGAATGGTCTCCTGCTGCGCCGAACCGGAACGGGTGTTGCCGCCAGCACCCGGTGTCGTTGTCGCAGTCGGCGGCCCGGGGTCGGAGGCCTGTGACGAACCGGCGCTCGACGACGGCGGGCCGGAGGTCGCACTCGTCGCTGTCGTGGCAGGAATAGCCGACGGAGCGGGCTCGCTGGTTAGCCAGACAGTTGTGGGTGCGATCACGGCAACCAAGGCCGCGGCCAGGGCAGGGATGACCACACGGCGTTTTCCTCGCCGTCGTTGCGCCTCGTCGGACGCCACCTTGTCAGGAGCTCGGTGCGAATCCGTCACCGCCTTGACGGCAATACTGTGGCTGTTCGAAGTTGCCGAATGCCCGGAAACTAAAGAACCTCCACGTGAAAACACGGAGGACGTATCTTCGTCCGCACCGAGATGCGCCCCTCGTTTCGAAATGCTCATCTCCGGCACATTCGCGAGCTGGTCGCGGAATATCGCAGCGGTCGGCCGATCGAGCGGGTCGTTGCTCAGGGCGGTCATCAACACGTCCATTAAGCACCGGTTGACTCCGGGTATCGGTAAGTACCGGTTGCCCCCGGGTATCGGGCCGATTGGTCTCTTGGCGACCTCGACCGTCTGCTCCAGGTCGATGGCAGCGGCGCCCACATCACGAGGAGGGCGACCTGCTAGCAGGGCATACAACGTGGCAGCTAGGGAGAAGACATCGCCGGATTCTGTTGCCGGCTGCATTCCGAACGCCTCCGGCGGCGCGTATGCCGGAGTCACACACACCTCATCAGCCGCCGCTGTCTCAGTGCTGGCGCCGGCCGCCAGCCCGAAGTCGGCTAAAGCGGGGTTACCGAAGCTATCGATCAGGATGTTGGCTGGTTTGACATCGCGGTGCAGCACACCGCGCGCATGAACGGCCGCTAACGCATCGGCGATCCGGGCGCCAACCTGTCGGACTTGCTCTTCGCTGGGCCGGTTCTCAGGTTTGAGCCATTGGGTCAATGACCCGCCCGAGCACAGATCCATGATGAGGTAGGGACGGTCGTCCGGCAGTATGCCAGCGTCGTGGGTCGTAACGATGCCAGGGTGATCTGAAAGCCTGGCGGCGGCAGCCTCTCGCAGAAAACGGCGTCGATCGCCTTCATCCAATTCGCGCTGGTACACCTTTACCGCGACCGGACGGTCCAACGTCAGCTGGCGAGCCGCCCAGACCACGGAACGGCTCCCGCAAGCGAGTGGCCTCCACTCACTCAACCCGTGAACGCGTGGATGCTCCATGATCACCCCCCAAGCCTCCTGCTCCATCGTCTCGATCGACACGCCACGCGAACAGATCCCGTCAGTCTCGTAAGGGCGGCGGGCCGCATCCAGACGAGCCTCACTTACACCCTAAGTCTTCTCTAAGGCCAGTCGGTTCGCTACATCCAATTTGGATGTCGGACACTAACGGTCGCTGCAGAGCTTGAGGTGCCTACCGACGAGCGCCGCGGCCGACACGACGGTGAAAGCAGCTGGTGGAAATATGCGTCTTGGGGCTGTCGGTCCTTCGCCTGGGCCATCATGCTTTTTACTGGCCCGCTAAACGTCGTCAGCTCAGGTCCGTGACGCAGTCCCTGCTGATCAGATGCGGGTAAGCAAGTAGGCCGCCCAAGCTGGTGGCCACTTGGGGAGACCAGTCTCGCCTGTGATCTGTTTGATCTCGAAGGCGCCTCCAAACCAGTGATCAATCTCACCTGGACGTACCGCAACATTTCCTAAGGGCGACATTGCGGTTGCCGCCCGCTCCCACGTCTTGGGCTCATACTCGAAGCACCACAGCAGGAACTTGGCTCCCGGTTTTGCCAGCGGGGTGACTTGATCAACATAGGCAGCACGATCTTTGACGCTCAAGTCGTCGAATGTGCCGTAGTCCACAATTAGGTCGAACTCGCCGGTCACCCTTGTGAGGCCAGTCAGGTCGTCCTCCAGGAGCTCGACGTCAGCGCCGGCCTCTCGGGCCTTGGCTTTTGCCTTGTCGATCGCGGCACGCGAGAAGTCAATGCCGGTGACCTGGAAACCGTGCTGTGCAAGGAAGATCGCGTTGTCGCCTTCGCCACAACCGAGGTCAATCGCCCGACCGGGCAGCAGCTCACCCGATTCGAAAAGCTTGACCAATTCCGATCGCGCTTGCCCGACCCAGGGCGATTGGTCGACCCAGGTCGGAGTCCCGAATCGATACCACAAGTCATAGAACAATTTCATCGGTGGCTTCCTCTCGCTTGACGAGCCAACAGATCACACAGGAAGGCTGACATCTCCACGACGACGTCGGCATGGCGGAGAGTCGGTCATATGCCCAGCCAACCCAATCGCCTGCTCACTCTCAGCCAGGCTCGAACGTGGCGAGCAGGGCTTCGAGTGCCACCTGGTCGGGCCCGACGAACGGAGCTGTCTGCGGCGCCAGCAGTACGGTCTCGAATAGCCGATCGTCCGGCTGCGGTACCGGCGGCAGGTGGCTGCTGAAAACGGCGGATGCTCCCAAGGCGCGGAGAGGATCAACGGTGGCGCGGAACCTTGCCAGGTCGACGTGGTGCACCCACGGGCTATCGATCGATGCCCAGAGGAGTTGAAGGTCGCGAACCGCATCGCCGACCGCGCGAACATCGGAGGCGGTGGCCAGCTCGAGCGACGGCATAGGTGCCCCGAAGCAGTCAGAGCTGAATAAGGCGCCCGTCCGGTCGTCGAGGAAGCCGGTGGTGGAGGGACTGTCGAACAGCGGTGGGCGGAAGCAGTGCAGTCGACGATCACCGACGTTAAGCGCCTGGCCCGGATTGAGGAGGAAGAGCCGATCGAGCGGGACAGTCCACTCGGTCGACATGATTCCTAGGCCGAGGAACGTGGTCACCAGGCGGGCTTGTGGCGCGGCCTGCAGGAGCTTCCACAAACCGCCGGTGTGGTCACGGTCCGGGTGAGTGATCCATATCCACCGGACGTCGGCTGGATCGAGCACCTCTGCCAGAGCAGACACGAAATCCTTGTCAGCGGTGCTGAGTCCGGTGTCTATCACGACGGGGTGCTCGGCGTGAAGCACAAAAGCGTTGACAGGTAGAAAGAGCGGGGGAGCTCCTCCCAAGCTAGGAACTGGGGCGTAGTCGTTGAGGACCGTGACATCCCCGATCCGGTGGATGTGCATAGCGCTGCCTCCCTGCAGCTGGCGGGCTCGGTTAGCTCGTCAGTTGAGCGGCGAGCCCGGCGCCGTCTAGCCAGACGTTCTCACGAGAAATCCGGCCATCTCGGAACTCGAAGACGTGCAGGATCCGAAGTCTGACCTGCCTGCCGTTTCCGGGAATGCCAAGAAACTGTCCAGTGACAGTCGCAGCCATCAGGTTCTCAATGATCATCGCGTGGTCGGCGTAGTACGTGTGCAAACGTTCCTCGCCGTCGGTGCGGATGTTCTTGACTAACTCTCGGTAAAACTCCAGCGCCGCCGGGATTCCCCGCAGCGGCGAACCTGGGAAGCCAACCACGTCGTGCTCGATGTCCTCGGTGTAGTTGGCGACAGCGCCATCAGGGTCACCGTTTCCCTCGGCGCGCAGGTGCGCCTCGACTAAAGCCTCCATCTCACCAGGTGTCATGACGGTCTCCTCACTTGCCTCCGACCACCGGCTCACTTCACGCCACCGCTGTCGCCTCGATCTCGACCATCATCTCCGGATAAGCGAGGCGGGCGACGCCGATGAGCGTTCCCGGCGGAGTCGCCCCCTGGAGCCGGGCATGAAGGAGGCCAAGCTGCGCGAGGTAGGCATCCACGTCGGTCGTGAAAATGTTCAGCCGAACAACGTTCGTAAAGGTCATGCCCGCACCCTCGAGCACGGCCCGGAGGTTGTCGAGCGCGAGCCCGAGCTGCGCGCCAAGGTCTCCGGCAAACTGAGGCTTCCCATCCGCATCGATCGCCGCCTGGCCTGAACAGTAGAGCTGCGTCGTGTGGCCACTAATCGCCTCGGCTTGGTTATACCCCACCTGTAGCGACCACGGCCACGGATTGATCGACGTCCGCTGCATGCTGTCTCCCTTCAGCGGTCGTGCCGGCTGGTTCGGTTGCCACAATGTGTGCGGCATACGTCGGCGGCTTGTGAGATATGATTATCTTAATGATAGATGAGTCTCACGACAAGAGGGAGTTCTCATAGTGGCTGACCGAACGAAGCAGAAGCAGCGCACTAGGCGCGCGCTGGTTGATGCTGCGAAGACCCTTGCCGCGAACGGCCGGTCGTTGACCATGGCAGAGGTCGCAGAAACAGCCCAAGTATCCGTCGCCACGGCCTACCGCTACTTCTCGAACGCGAACGACCTCGTTCTTGAGGCAGCCACTCCGCGCGTTCCCGAGATCATGGCCGATCTGCCCGACGAGCCGGCCGATCGCATCGATGAAGTGGTACGCCGCTTGGCCGAGATCCAGTTCGGCGATGAGGCCCTGTGGCGTGCCATACTTCGCGCCGACCTCGAGCGGTGGGCGCACGAGGCGGCGCTGGATCCCGAAGCCCGTGTGCCGACGCGCGGTAGCAACCGCCTTGAGATAATCGAAGAAGCATTGGCGCCGCTTGCGGAGGGGCTGTCGCCTGGGCTGCACCGAAGGCTGATCATGGCGACCATGCTGGTCTGCGGCATGGAGGCGCTGGTCGCCGCGCGAGACGCCTGCGGCCTGGAACCCGACGAAGCCACGGAGGTCATGCGTTGGGCGGCTCGGGCGTTATTGCAGGTCGCGATGCGCGACTCGAGCTGAGCGCCACCCGGCCAGTGGACAGGCTCCATAGCGCCGCCAGAGACGACTAAGAGCGGCTCTTCGGTCGGGTTGGCTGACAAGAGCTAAGGCGCGGGGTCGGCCGCGAGGGCGTCAGGCGCGGTGCCAGACTATGGCCTGGATCAGAAGTCCGAGGGCGGCCACGATACACAGCACTGCGGGGACCAGGAACACCCCGGGCACACCGAACCAGCTGACTCCCAGTGCGCCGGCAATGCCGCCGATCGCGGCGGAGAACCGTATCGCGGAGAAGTAGAGCGACGACGCCATGCCGATTCCGCTTGGGTACAGGTCTTGGGCCGCGGTAATGCCGATTGCGCCGAGAGTCGCCCACATCGCCGAGTGGAGCACGGTCGCCACAATCAGCGCGAACTCGCTACCAGCGGCCATGAAGCCGAGGTTCGCCCCAGCTCCCAGCAGGACGTTGACCACCACCAGCCGATGCGCACCGAACCGGTCGGCAAGTACGCCCATGATCGGAATGAACACGAGCATCCCGACCGACTGGGCCGAGATCACCACACCGCGCAACCAATCCGGGGTGCCGAGCTGCAGTTCCATGTAGATCGGTAAATAGGCGAACCTGATGGTGTCGCCACACATCGCCAGCACGCTCAAGCCGAGGAACGTCAGCAGGGGCAGCAGGCTCGAGGGTCGCTGCACGTTCCGGCCGCCTGAGCCTTCCGGGGAGACAACTCGGTCGGGCACGGCGCGGGTGACTGTCTGCCCGATCATCGGCACCGCCTGCAAC
>DATEWO010000055.1:0-3902 GCA_035257925.1 Propionibacteriaceae bacterium
GGCGCCCAATCCGACCAGCCGCCCCGCCTCGGCCTCAATATCGTCCGCGCCAAGGTCAATATGAGCCCGTACGCCGGTCCCCGGGTCATCAGAACCAAGCTTCTGGAAGAGCAGCTGAGCGCTGCAGCCGGCCGGCGGATACAACTTGCCGGCGAACTCGTCGCCGTTACCTTCACGCCACCGCCAGCCGGTCGCCGCCCGCCAGAATGCCACCTCTTGATCATGCAGGTAGGCCGGTGAGTCGATGCAGATCTGCACGAGGCGGCTACGGTGCCTTTCGAAGCGCTGCGCCGGCGGCCGGCTGTGTTCCTCCCGATCGACGAGGCAAAAGGGCAGTCCGCCGGGCGACCTCATCGGACACCATCCCTCAAACTGACCGGTGACCACCGCTCCCAGCTCAACCAGCCGGTCGGCGTAGCCACGGTCGGCAACCTCGAGATCGAAATGAATCCGCGGGCCGTGGTTCCCGATCTGCTGGTGGACGTAGGAGTCGCCCTCGGGTGGGGTATAGCTGCGGAACTCCGGATGCCCCGGCCACGGCTCACCGAGCGGCCAGCCCAGCACCGACGACCAAAAGGCCGCTGACTCCTCGGCTACCTCGGGTGCTACGTCAATGAGGACGTGTAGCCATTGAGTCTGCTCGGGCAACGGACCTCCTCTAGTGATTACCGTCCACGCGGTAGCGCAGATGCGTCACATTGGGCGCGTCGATCACCCGGGTCCTGGTCAGCCGCCATGGTTGATCGAAGCCGCTGAAAAGGCGGACGCCCTTTCCGAGGATGAGTGGGACGACGTGCAGCTGCAGCTCATCGACAAGTCCAGCCACCAGGCATTGTCTGGCAATGTCGGCGCCGCCACCGATTGTCGCGTAGCGGTCACCGGCTGCCTTCTTCGCGGCATCGATTGCCGCCGCAACGCCGTCGGTGACGAAGGTGAACTCGACTGTGCGGCTTGGTATCGGAGGCGGGGGATGGTGAGTGATCACGAAATGCGGCACCGCGTACGGCGTGTCCTGCCAGCCACCAGCCTCCTCTCCGGTGGCGAAGGCACCCCGGCCCATCACGATGGCACCCGTGGCTTCGACGAGCTCCCCGATTACGGGGCGGCTGACCTCCGTCGGATTGAAGTACCAGTCGTACAAGCCCGCGTCAGCACCACCGGGCCCGGAGATGAGCCCATCGAGTGAGATAGCCATGTCCAGGAGGACTGAGGCCATGACACACCTCTCTTGGTCGTTGATGACAGTGAAACGGCCACTCTCTCATGATCAGACTGGCGATGTGTCAGGAACTCACCGGGGCGGACTAGGTCAAGCTGGACTAGGTCAAGCTGGAGAGGAACTCGACCAACAGGTCTGCCACGACCCGCGGCCTTTGCGCGCGCCAGCCTGCGCCGGCCCGGGGCACGACACGCAGATTGCCGAGGGGCAGCGATCTGGCCAAGGCCGCACTTGGCCCTCTGTTGGCGACGTCTTGCTCGCCGACGATGACGAGTGCCGGCGCTTTTGCGCGCTCGGCAAGGGATCGGAAGTCCGCTGGCCGGACCTGGTCGAGGAGATTCAGGACTTCAGCCGGCCGGGCACCGAGTTGCTGGACGACCCTAGCGGGAAGCAAGCTCAGAATGCCGTAATAGAGCGAGCGAACCACGATGGCCTCGAGGCGGGCGTTCGTGCTCAGCATGAGTGCGGCAACCCGCTCTTCACGAGTGGCGGCGATCTGCAGAGCGACCATGCTTCCCCAACCATGACCGACTAGCACCGCTCGATCGCGGCCGGCCGTCGACATGGCATCGAGCACCTTGAGCGCCGGGTCCTCCAAGATCACCGCCTTATCCGTGCTGGCAGTGATGTCAGGCGTGAGCACTTCGGCAACCTCGACCAGTGCTGCCTGCAGAGCCGTCGTCTGGGTGCTGGTGTCGTGCAGGCTGGGCAACAGCACGACCGTGTGGCCGATGCTCATGGCCCAAGGTTAGAGTCAGGGCAGTCTGCAGATCGTGAGTCGCAAGGCATCCGCGAAGGGAGGAGCGAATGCTGCGTCGCGCCCTGCTTGGAGTTTCTCGTAGTCAGAAGATCAAGAACCTGGTGACCACCGCACCGGTGACCGCGGGTGTGGTGGAGCGCTTCATCGCCGGCGAGACCTCCGAGGAGGTGGTGGCCGTGACCCGTCGTCTCGTCGGAGCCGGATTGCTGGTCAGCATCGACCACCTCGGCGAGGACACCACCGATCCGACGCACGCCGACGCAGTGGTAGTCGCATATCTTGATCTGCTCACCAAGCTTCGAGAATCTGGCCTCAGCGCCTCGGCCGAGGTTTCGATCAAGCTCACCGCTTTGGGCCAACATCTCCGGAACGGCCCACAGCTCGCGATGGAGAACGCCGAGCTGATCTGCCGTGCGGCGCGCATGGCCGATACCGCGGTGACTCTCGACATGGAGGATCACACCACCACGGACTCGACCTTGGAGACCCTGCACACGTTGCGCAAGGAGTATCCCGACACGGGGGCGGTGCTGCAGGCGTACCTTTACCGGACTGAGGACGACTGTCGGAATCTGGCTGTGGCCGGATCGAGGGTGCGGCTCTGCAAGGGGGCGTACGCGGAACCGGAGTCCGTGGCATTCCAAGATCGGCAGGAGATCGACAAGTCGTACGTGCGCTGCATGAAGATCTTGATGGCTGGCAAAGGCTTCCCGATGTTGGCTACTCACGATCCCACCTTGATCGACATAGGTCTCAAGCTTGCTGCTGATCATGGACGCCCGCCAGGAGACTTTGAATTCCAGATGCTTTACGGCATCCGGCCGACCGAGCAGCAACGGCTCGCCAAACTCGGCCATCCGGTGCGCGTCTACGTCCCCTATGGCACTGATTGGTATGGCTACCTGGTGCGGCGCCTCGCCGAGCGCCCGTCAAACCTGCGATTTTTCGCGCGCAGCTTGATCACCAAGAACTGAGCGCAGTCTAGAGCCAGCCGACGCGGGGAGCGATCAGGGCGTATCCTACGAAGGCCGCGATGTCGAGCACGGTGTGAGCGACAACCAGCGGCCCGACTCGCTTCCAGCGCAGATAGATCAGCCCGAAGATCACACCCATGATCAAATTGCCGACAAAGCCACCGATGCCTTGGTAGAGGTGGTATGAGCCACGGATGATCGCGCTGAGCGCAACGATCGCAACGGCGTTCCAGCCAAGTTGACCCAGTCGAGTGAACAGGTAACCAACGATTACGACCTCTTCTAGCAGGGCATTCTGGGCAGCTGACAAGATCAACACAGGAATGGTCCACCAGTTGTCGGTGAGCCCCGACGCCTGTACGTCGGTGTTGAGGCCGAGGACGCGGGCGAGGGCGTACAGACCAAGCCCGGGTATGCCGATCAGGAGAGCGATGAGCACTCCGAAGCCGAGATCGAACCGCGGTCGAGTCAGATCGAAGCCGATGGCGCGGCCGGCCGGCGCATTGGTGAGGTTCAGCAGGTACAGCGCCAGCAGCACAGGCATCAGGCCGAAGGCGATGCCGACAAGCTGGTAGGTCAAGTCGAGCCAGGGCCGGTCTGGGGTGACGGACGCATTCAGAGTGGAGGTTTGCTGGGCCAATGGCACATCGCGCGTCAGCCGCTCAACGATCCGCAGCACCGAATAGACCGCAGACTGTCCTAGCGAGAGGCCGAGCACAATCACGACTTCAAAGCCCAGGCGCGTCCGGTTCACCGCCACTGCAGACGCGCTCGGCTGTGTCACGAGGCCCATCCTGCCTTCTGCACGGCTTTACGGAATCAGGCCACGACTAACAGGTGGGAAGTTACCTGCTTCCGACTTCTGAGAGTGTGGCGCCGTCCTCGCCGGCGTCAAGGCCAAGCCTTACGGGTGGCCCTTCGACGGGCTCAGGGCCAGCCTTGAGCCCGG
>DATEWO010000056.1:0-3918 GCA_035257925.1 Propionibacteriaceae bacterium
CCAGCGGCTGTTCAGTTTTCAGGCGATGTACGCCGGGCTGTCGCCCGATTCCGCCTTGGCCCTCTATGCGGTGATCACCTACATGGACACGATTGAGGGGGTCTGGTTCCCCGAGGGCGGCATGCACGCGGTCCCGAGGATGATGGCGCAGGTGGCGGAGAAGGCTGGCGTGACGTTCCGCTACGGCGACGCAGTAGAAACCGTGCTCCGCTCGCCGACAGGACGGGTTGCTGGTGTCCACACCACATCCGGAGAACGGATCATGGCCGATGCTGTGGTCTGCACTCTTGATCTTCCCACCGCGTACGCCGAGCTGCTCGGTGATCTTCGTCCACCACGGGCAGCAGAACGCGGCCGGTACTCTCCCTCGGCAGCGGTCTGGCACGTCGGCGTACGCGGAATGCCAGCGCCGACGGTCGCCCACCACAACATTCATTTCGCCGAGCAATGGAGCGCATCTTTCGATGCGCTCCAGCGAGGACGGCTGATGCCCGACCCATCGCGGCTGGTCACCATCCCCTCACTCGACGACTCCACGACGGCTCCGGACGGCTGTTCCACTCTGTATGTCCTGGAACCAGTCCCAAACCTCAACGGTTCGATCAATTGGACAACCGAGTCCCAACCGCTACGCGATCGTCTTCATGCATTCCTTGCTACACAGGGATATCCAAGTGATGTGATCACCGAGCAGCTGGTGACCCCATTGGACTGGCAAGCCCAGGGAATGGCGGCAGGCACCCCATTCGCGCTCGCTCATACCTTCGGCCAGACCGGACCATTCCGTCCATCGAACGTCGAGCCCCGCCTGCCCGGGATGTTCTTCGCCGGATCCGGAACGGTCCCGGGAGTCGGCGTCCCTATGGTGCTCATCTCCGGCAAACTCGCGGCCAGCCGAGTCGCGACATACCTTCGGGAGCCGGGCCGGTGAGTGACTGGATCTCCGACGAAACCCTGCTGACCGAGGGGTACCGACGCTGCGCGAAGCTGACCTGGCGGTACGGCACCACATACTTCTGGGGGGCGGCGCTGCTGCCCAAGCCGCAACGCAAGCATGTCCATGCGATCTACGCCCTGTGCCGGCTGGCCGATGACATTGTTGATCTCCCGAATGGGCAACACCCGAGCGACACTAAGCGGGATCCCATTCCAACTGAGCCTGACCCCACTCCCCCTGACTTCGACTCTCCTACTCCCGAACCTGAGCCGGATCACAGTTCAGCCGAGCCCGAGTCGGTTCCCATCGAGCCGGATCCGACCCTCCCTGAACCCGCGGACCCGCGAACATCTGTTGGCGCCCGGCTCGAGGCCTTCGCCGAGCAGTTCAGAACCAGCTTGGCCGCAGGCGACAGCACCGACCCGGTCATGGCAGCTGTGGTTCACACCGTGATCACCTGCGGCATCGACCCGGAGTGCTTCGACCGCTTCTTCAGCGCCATGGCGATGGATCTGACCACAACCTCGTATCAGACGTGGGAAGATCTGTGCTGCTACATGGAGGGCTCGGCAGCCGTGATCGGAGAAATGATGTTGCCGGTGCTCGAGCCGATCAGCGATGCCGCAAAGGCTCCGGCGCGGTCGCTCGGGCTGGCCTTCCAGCTCACCAACTTCCTTCGCGACATTGATGAAGATCTTGATCGAGGTCGCGTCTACATGCCACAAGATGATCTTCGACTTTTTGATGTTGATCTTTGGCGGCGCTCGGTTACTCCGGAGTGGCGGGCCTTCCTGGCGTACGAGATCGAACGCAACCGTGCTCTCTACTCCTTCGCTGACACCGGAATCGCGATGCTGCCGCCAAGATCCGCACGCTGCGTCGGAACCGCCCGGGTGCTCTATGCCAAGATCCTTGATCAGATCGAGCGCAACGGCTACGACGTATTCTCGCGTCGAGCACGAGTACCCACGCTGCGCAAGGCTGCCACGGCAGCCAGCATGATGGTGACAGGACCGCGGACGCTCAAAAGGCAAGCGGAGCTTTACCAGCGAAGGAGCACGACCAATGTCACTCAGGACACGTACTAGCTCACTGCCGCAGGTTTCCACGCCGAGTGTGCGCTCCCGAATCCCGATCTCGCGGGTCCCGCAACCACGTGAGAACCGAATGGCCACGACGTGGCGGCTGGCCAAGCCGGCTCGCATCGCCGCGGCGCTCCGAGTGGCCCAGTCGCGGAACTCGGGCGGCTGGTTCGTTGCCGGCAGCAGCGTTGATGTCGGACGCAAAGAGTCGGTGACACGAACTATCGCCGGCCGCGAAGTGGTCTTCTGGCGCAACTCCGCAGGCGGCCTGATCGCGGGACCGGGCGCATGCCCACACCTGGGGGCGCTGTTGGACAAGTGCCCGGTGATCGATGGCACCATGTACTGCCGATGGCATGGTCTTGCCCTGACCCAGAGCGGGGATCAGACCTGGAGCCCGTACCGTGCCTACGACGACGGCGTCTTGATCTGGGTCGGGCTCCCAACTGACGGCGAGGTTGCCACCGATCGACCCTCGCTGCCTGCGCGCCCACCACTGTCCGAGTCGGTCAGCGCGGTGATCACCAAGCCGGGGATCTGTGAACCCGATGACGTCATCGCCAACCGGCTCGACCCCTGGCATGGTTCCTGGTTCCACCCGTACGCATTCAGCCACCTGGTTGTCGACGACGACGCCAGTAGTGATCAGGCGCTGGTCGTGGACGTGACGTTCCGGCTGAGCCGGACCTGGGGTGTGCCGGTGCGGGCTGAATTCACCTGCCCGGACAGCCGGACGATCGTGATGCACATCACCGAGGGCGAAGGCTCCGGCAGCGTAGTGGAAACCCATGCCACCCCGCTCGGCCTTGGCCCAGACGATCGCCCGCGCACCATGGTCACCGAAGCCACCATCGCGTACTCGGACCGGCCCGGCTTCAAAGTCGCGCGCTGGCTGTCGCCACTGGTACGCCCTGGCATCCGGCAGACTGCCCGGAAGCTCTGGGTGGACGACCTCGCGTACGCCGAACGTCGCTACGAGCTGCGGCAGCGCGGCGAGTTCCCCGGCTGAACAATGCATTTCAAGCTTCTAGCGGAGTGTCATGCCAGGAGTTTGCAAGGGCCTGCCAGGCGCTGAGCGTGGCTTGGGTCACTTTCAGTGAGATTGCCGCAATCCGTCAAGATACCTACGGATCCCCAAGATCGGTCTGCCGTGTGCCAGCTGATAATAATACGGCCCACACCTCTTGGGCTCCGCGGGTTAGGATCAGAGCACCGGGGGACCGATGGGGAATTCTGTGACGATAATACTGATTTCTGTGACGATAATACTGATCGCCACGAGGCAGATTGACTCAATCTCTTTAAGCTGTGATTTGGCTTCTGGCTGAGAGGTTGTGAGATGCGAGCGATAATCCTGGCGGCAGGTTTAGGCCGTCGCATGATGCCGCTAACTGAGCATGTGCACAAGACATTGCTGACAATTGGTAATCAGCCGATAATCGACCGGTTGATTCGCGGACTGCGCGAGAACGGTATTGTCCGCATCACAATTGTTACGGGATATCGCGCTGAAGAGTTGGAAAGTTACATATTGAGGCACTTTCCTGAGCTTGAATTTTCATTCGTCCGCAACGAGCTATATGAGTCAACAAACAACATTCACTCATTGGCATTGGCATTCGAGCAGCTGGACTTTTCCGAGGACATTATCCTACTGGAATCAGACTTGATATATGAGCCAGCAGTCCTACGGCGACTAATCGATTCGAAGCATGACAACGTTGCAGTCGTCGATCACTATCGCATCGGTCTCGACGGAACGGTTGTTGCGGTTTCGGAGTCGAAAGTAGTGACACAAGTTATTCCAGCGTCGCTTCAGGGCCCAAGTTTTGACTTTTCTGACAAATACAAAACATTAAACATCTACAAGTTTTCCGCTGAGTTCTGCCGCACGACCTT
>DATEWO010000057.1:0-12134 GCA_035257925.1 Propionibacteriaceae bacterium
CCGCCGTATCGGCTTGTCGCTGCAGCCTTCTGGTGTCTGAGATGTTCGGTGAGAGCCGGACACCGCAGGAGCGTTGGGACGCGATGAGTGGTGTGGTTGCCGAGCTGGCCAAACTCACTGACCCCACGGTGCTCAGCTGGCCGCAAAGTCAACGGGTGGGCAGCCCCAAGCTGTTCACTGCAGGTGATCTTGATGGTCTGATCAACGTGCGGTACTTCAGCATCGCGAACGACCCTGGAGTGATCGTCATGGACACTCTCGGCCTGCACGTCTTTGGACTACCCGACGTGCAGTGCCACTTCCGGGATCGAGAGCCCGGCGAGATTGCCACGACGCTGTTTTCCACCGGGGTCTACCTGTTCCAATCTGGCGATGTGATCGCCGATGGCAACACGATCTCAGGACCGTGGACAGACGAGCGGCTCAGGTGCTTTCACGAGCCCGCGCTACTAGCGCCCAGTCGCACGGTCCTCGATGTCGATCTTGGTGACCCTTATGCGGCGGGTCAGCGCGATCGACAGAGCCAGCCCTGAAACTCAATCATCGGCAGATCGGAGCGTCCGGCGTACTGACAGCAGCTCGACCTCGGGTCGATAGGCGACCAGCTGCTCCACAGCATCGAGCACGTCGACGAGATGCGCCCGGTCAGGGCTGACGGCGGCTACCCCGATGCTGGCTCGTCGGTGCAGTTCAAGATGATCAACTTCAGCGACGCTGAGCTCAAAGCGCTTCCGCACCTCCGCGATCAGCGGTCGTACCAGCGAGCGCTTCTCCTTCAGTGAATGCACATCGCCGAGCAGCAGGTCGAACTGCAGCGCACCCACCCACATGACCATGGGCACAGCGTAGGCATCGACCGACCGGGACCTCGCCGACTCCTTGGTCTAGCGTCTGTAGCGATTCTTCAAGATGTGGCGATCCTGCCCGCAACAAAGAGTGGGGGACGACATGACTGAGCTACGCAACGCCCGTCATCTCAGCGTGCACGATCTTCGACGGCGGATCAACGAGGGCGATGTCGATACCGTGGTCCTCACCTTCACTGACCTGCAAGGGCGGCTACAGGGTAAGCGGCTGCATGCGGCGTACTTTGCTGACCACGTCCTGGATCAGGGGGACGAGAGCTCCGCCTACCTCTTCGGTGTGGACGTCGACATGAACATTGCCGACCGCTACGCGCTGTCATCATCGGCCAACGACGGCGAGATGCTGCTGGTCATCGACCCGCAGACGATCCGTCTGTTGCGTCACCAACCCGGTGCCGTGATGGTGCAGTGCGATGCGGTCTGGCCGGATCAGACGCCGGTCGCCCAGTCCCCAAGGACGATCTTGAAGCAGCAGCTGGAGGCGGCGGCCAATCGGGACTACGTCATACTGGCCAGCACCCAATTGCAGTTCATGGCGTTTCAGACCAGCTATGAGGACGCCTGGAACGCCGCCTATCGTGATCTTGCACTGGTCAACCAGTACAGCGTCGACTACTCCATCCTGGGTAGCAGTCGACTCGAGCCGCTGCTCCGCGAGATCCGCAATATGACCTACGCCGCGGGGACGGATGTCGAGTCGGTCAAGGGAGCACGCAACCCGGGACAGTATGAGATCGGCTTCCGCGATGCCGAGGCCTTGGCTACCGCTGACAATCACGCGGTCTTCAAGACGATGGCCAAGGAGATCGCCGCGCAGCACGGCAAGGCGATCACCTTCATGGCCAAGTACGACACGGGGCAGGGCAACTCCTGTCACATCCAGCTATCAATACGCGGTGCTGACGAGGAGATCATCTTCTGGAAGAACCATGGGCGCACCAAGGTGTTTGAATCATTCGTCGCCGGGTTGCTGGCGACCTTGTACGACTTCACCTTGCTCTACGCCCCGAACATCAACTCCTACAAGCGTTTCGCTGCCGGATCGCCCGCACCGACGACGATCGCTTGGGGTGCGGACGAGCGCTGTGCAGTTCGGCTGGCGGGCCAAGATCGGTCGGCGAGATTGGTGAATCGGGTCCCAGGCGGGGATGTCAATCCCTATCTCGCCTTGGCGGCGATGATCGCCGGCGGGCTGTACGGGCTCAACCATGATCTGGAACTTGGTCCGGAGCTCTCTGGCAGTCTCCACCTGGCTGACTTTCCCAGCGTTCCCCGTACCCTGCGGGAGGCGCGGCAGGCCTTCGCTTCGTCACAAATCGCGCGCGCGGCCTTTGGAGACGACGTAGTTGACCACTACGCCACCATGGCTGACGTCGAGCTGGAGGCGTTCGATGCAGCCGTCACCGACTGGGAGCTGCGGCACAGCTTCGAAAGAATGTGAGAATGTGAGCCATGACGGCGGTGGGGGCGACACAAGGCCGACCCGTTATTGGCCTCACGACCTACCGCGAGCAGGCTGCCTGGTCGGTGTGGAACATGTCAGCAGACCTGCTGCCGTCGGTCTATACGCGATCAGTTGAGGCTGCAGGCGGCGTTGTCGTGCTGCTGCCACCCCAGACGGATGGCATGGCTCAGGTGGTCTCTCGGCTGGATGGGTTGATCATCGCGGGCGGTGCTGATGTGGATCCGGAGCGATACGGCAAGATGCCGCATCCCGCGACGAAGGTGCGTCGCGATCGGGACGCCTGGGAGTTCGGGCTGCTGGACGCCGCTGATCGGATCGGTCTGCCGACGCTGGGTATCTGCCGCGGTATGCAAGTGATGGCCGTTCGGGCCGGCGGCACGCTGGAACAGTACTTGCCTGATGTTGTGGGTCACGAGGAGCATGCACCCGGCGGAAACTCCTTTGGCTGGACATCCATCGCAACTCGCGAAGGCTCCCGGGTTCGAACGTTCGTCGGTGATCGTGTGCAGGTCAGCTGTCACCACCACCAGTCGGTGATCACCCATCCCGGCTTCGAGGTGACGGCTCGCGCTGCCGACGGCACCATCGAGGCCATCGAGGATCCAGAACGGCCGTTTTGGCTTGGTGTGCAGTGGCATCCCGAGAGCGGCGACGACTATGGGCTGTTCCTCGGACTTATAGAAGCCGCTTCAGGAGTGGAACGCAGTTCTTAGCAAGGGGGACGACCCCCTTGAACCCCCGAACCCCCGCGCGCCTCCGCGCATTTCAGGTCGGGTCAGCCCGATGCAGCGCAGGATCGTCGTAGGCGAAAGTCCGGACTGGACCCGGCGGTGTCTGCCGTGTCTCGAAGCGGACAGTTACTCGACCGAGCCCCGACCCCCAGACCCAGCCACGACCGTGCTGATCATGCTCGACATCCATCCCGGGCGGCCAATCCTGACGCCTAGGCGGCTCTTCAGCCGTGGCGCCCTCATCGATCACCTCGTCGGTCCCCTGTGCCGCCGGCGTTTCGTCTGCAAAGAGGTCCTCTTGCAGCACATCGGTCAGGCCGGCTACTCCGACGCCGAGGAGCCGAACCCCACCGGTGGCGTCGACAGCCCGCAGGAGGGAAGTAGCGACCGAGCCGATGATGTCCGCGCGATCTGTCGCACTGCGGAGCGTGCGTGATCTTGTCAAAGTCGAGAAGTCATGCAGCCGGACCTTGATCGAGACCGTGTGGGCGAACAGCCGCGCCGCTCTCAGTCGGCCCGCTACCTGGTGTGCGTCACGGACCAAGATCGTAGCGAGCTCATCTCGGGAAACCAGATCGGCTTCGAAGGTGTCCTCGACCGAGATCGATTTCGTCTCACGATCGGGCTCGACCGGTCGGTCGTCGCGGGCATAGGCCAGCTCAAGCAGGGCCTGCGCGTGGGTCTTGCCGATCACCTGCGCTAGCTCGTCGAGCGCGTACGCCTGGAGATCGGACACCGTATGGATGCCGATGCGGTGCAGCTTTTCCTGGGTGACCGGGCCGACGCCCGGGATGACCGCGACGTTCATCGGTCGCAGCAACTCCAGCTCCTCGCCGGCTTCAACGATGGAGCCGCCATCCGGCTTGGCCAGCTCGCTGGCCACCTTGGCCACGAACTTCGACGTGCCGATTCCCACTGAGGCTGTCAGGCCGTCCGTGGTCGCCCGGACCTCGTCCTTGAGTTCTTCGATCAGTCGCGCCAGCCCGGTTCGGCTGAAATCCACAGCGGTCGTCGCCGCTCGGAGGTCGACGAATGCTTCGTCCAAGGAGAGCGGCTCGACGAGTGGTGACAGCCGGTGCAACACGTCCATGACCTGACGACTTGCCGTCCGGTACGCACCGAACCGGCCGGCTAGGAATGCAGCGTGCGGACAACGCCGCCGGGCCTCATGCATCGGCATGGCCGACCGTACGCCGTATACGCGTGCCTCGTACGAGGCGGTGGCGACTACTCCGCGCTGACCGAGACCGCCAACCACGACCGGTTTCCCGCGGAGCGATGGCTTGTCGCGCTGCTCGACCGAGGCGAAGAAGGCATCAAGGTCGAGGTGCAGCACTGAAGGCTCGCGTCGCACGGATCTCATTGTGCTGCGAGCGTGGGAATCGTCGATTGCAAGCGCGATGCGCGAGCAGCTCTGACTTGTGCTCGTACGGCAGCTGCGCCGAGGTGGGCGCTCAAGCCTGGGTGTCGTGGGTAAAGATGATGCTCGTAGCGTTGTTGCCTAGGGGCTCGGGGTGAACCCGGGCAGGAGAGAGTTTCGTGCTGGAATCAGTGGGCAGGCTGCAGGGACAGAGCGTGGACATGTGGCCGGGCAGGCCATACCCGCTCGGCGCAACGTTCGACGGCACGGGTGTGAACTTCGCACTCTTCTCCGAGGTGGCGGCCAAGGTCGAGCTCTGCTTGATCGACGGAGACGGCGCGGAGACACGCATTGAGTTCATCGAGGTCGACGGCAATGTGTGGCACGCCTACATCCCCCGCATCCAGCCCGGTCAGCGTTATGGCTATCGGGTCTACGGTCCGTACGACCCGTCTAGAGGTCATCGGTGCAACGCGTCCAAGTTCCTGCTCGATCCGTACGCAAAGGCCATCAGCGGCCAGATCGATGGCGACGAATCGTTGTTCTCCTACCGTTTCGCCGACCCGACGGCGTTCAACGATCTGGACTCCCGCGGCCACACCATGCTGTCGGTGGTGACCACGCCGTACTTCGACTGGGGTCATGATCGACCACCCCACCACCAGTACCACGAGAGCGTCATCTACGAGATGCACGTGAAGGGTCTCACTATGACCCATCCGGGCATCCCGGACGACGTGCGGGGCAGCTATGCGGGTATCGGTCACCCGGTGATCATCGAGCACCTAACGTCGCTCGGGATTACCGCGGTTGAGCTGTTGCCGGTGCATCAGTTCGTCAACGACTCTCATCTGGTCGCGCGTGGACTGTCCAACTACTGGGGCTACAACACCATTGGCTTCCTTGCCCCACACAACGGCTATACCAGTGGCCTCGACCTGGGTCAGCAGACCACCGAGTTCAAAGCGATGGTCAAGTCATTGCATGAAGCCAACATCGAAGTGATCTTGGACGTGGTCTACAACCACACCGCGGAAGGCAACGAGCTGGGACCGACAATCGCTTTCCGCGGTATCGACAATGCCGCTTACTACCGGCTCGTCGACGGCGCCAAGCAGCACTACTACGACACCACCGGCACCGGCAACAGCCTGCTGATGCGCAACCCGCACGTACTCCAGCTGATCATGGACTCGTTGCGCTACTGGGTCTTGGAGATGCACGTCGACGGGTTCCGATTTGATCTTGCGGCGACCTTGGCCCGGCAGTTCCACGAGGTAGACAAGCTGTCAGCGTTTTTCGACATCATCCAGCAGGATCCGGTGATCTCTCAGGTCAAACTGATTGCCGAACCGTGGGATCTGGGCGACGGCGGCTACCAGGTCGGAAACTTCCCGCCGTTATGGACGGAGTGGAACGGGAAGTACCGCGACACCGTACGTGACTTCTGGCGAGGAGAGCCCGCATCGTTGGCTGAGTTCGCCTCCCGTATCACCGGATCCAGCGACCTCTACGAGCATTCGGACCGGCGTCCTACAGCGTCGATCAACTTCGTGGTTGCGCATGACGGCTTTACGCTGCGCGATCTGGTGTCCTACAACGAGAAACACAATGAGGCGAATGGCGAGGGAGGCAAGGACGGCGAAAGCCACAATCGATCTTGGAACTGCGGAGTAGAGGGCGAGACCGACGATCCGGCAATCAACGCGCTGCGACTACGCCAACAGCGGAACTTCATCACGACCATGATGGTGAGTCAGGGTGTTCCGATGCTGGCCCACGGAGATGAGCTCGGCCGTAGCCAAGGGGGCAACAACAACGTGTACGCCCAGGACAACGAAATCGCCTGGGTGCACTGGGATCTGGATGCCGATCAGAAGGACCTGCTCGCCTTCACCTCTGGAGCGATCGGGCTGCGCAAGGCTCATCCGGTACTGCGGCGGCGCCGGTTCTTCGCCGGTGATGCCAAACACGGAGGGCTGAGCGAGCTCGGGGACATTTTGTGGTTCAAGCCAGACGCATCTGAGATGGATGAGGCTGATTGGAATTCAGGATTCGTCCGCAGTCTGATGGTCTTCCTCAACGGCGATGCGATCCCCGAACTCGACGCGGTGGGTCGGCGGATCACCGACGACCACTTCCTGCTGCTCTTCAATGCGCACACCGAACCGATCAGGTTCACCATGCCGCCGGCGGCATACGGCCAGAACTGGTTGGTGCGACTTGACACGGCCACCGGGCAGGTCGACCCCCCGAACGCTCGGCCCTGGCGAGCACGGTCTACGCATCGCGTCGAGGGACACTCCATGATGGTGTTATCCACCACAGTCGTACCGGAGGCTGAGCGGGCAGCCGCTGAATCCCGGGCGCAGCGAGCCACACCAACGGCCGCCAAGGCGCCCATACACGACCTCGATGCCGACACGACAACGCAGCACTGAAAGGTGGCTTATTCGAGCTGTCACTGGGAATATTGCTGAGCAGAGGCGGGATGATGAAGCCGGTTGTCCGGCTCCCGCACTCTGGTGGTCAGCGGTCCCAGGCAGGCCGGGCCCGCGATAGCGAGGAGTGAGTCATGACGGTAGAGACCCCGGCACCAGGCACCGCAACCGCGTCGCCAGTGGACCGCGGATCGGGCAGGCATCGGGTCGTGATCATCGGTTCCGGCTTCGGCGGTCTCTGGGCCACCGAAGCTCTGGCGAAAGCTCCCGTGGACGTCACCATGATCAGCGGAACCTCACACCACCTGTTCCAGCCGCTGCTCTACCAAGTCGCGACCGGTGTGCTGTCCGAAGGCGAAGTTGCGCCGGCAACCCGTGAGGTGCTCAAGAACCAGAAGAACGCGACGGTGTTACTCGGTCGAGTCACCGATATCGACATCAAAGCCAAGACGGTCACCTCGGTAAGCCCGCTAGGCACCACCATCACGGAGTACGACAGCTTGATCGTGGCCGCTGGCGCGGGTCAGTCGTATTTCGGCAATGATCAATTCTCCGAGTTCGCTCCTGGGATGAAGAGCATCGACGATGCCTTGGAGCTGCGTGGTCGGATCTTCGGATCGTTCGAGCTCGCTGAGCTCTGTGATGACCCAGAGGAGCGGGAGGAGTGGCTGACTTTCGTTGTGGTCGGAGCCGGCCCGACGGGCGTCGAGATGGCGGGGCAGATCAGCGAGCTGGCACACCGTACGCTGCGCAAGGACTTCCGTCGCATCGACACCACCAAAGCGAAGATCATCCTGCTGGACGCGGCCCCGGCCGTGCTCGGCATGTTCGGCGAAAAACTCTCTGGTGCCGCTCGCAAACAGCTTGAGGACATCGGCGTGGACGTCGAACTCAACGCAAAGGTGGTCGGTGTGGACAACACCGGCGTCGATATCGTCGACGCTGACGGCAATGAGCGGCGGATCCGCAGTCGGTGCAAGGTATGGGCTGCCGGGGTGAGTGCATCACCACTCGGAAAGCAGCTTGCAGAGCAGAGCGGCGGTGAGGTGGACCGGGCCGGTCGGGTGAAGGTGAATGAGGATCTGACCTTGCCGGGGTACCCGGATGTCTTCGTGATCGGCGACATGATGAACCTCAACAACCTCCCCGGCGTTGCCCAGGTCGCCATGCAGGGCGGCAAGTACGCGGCCGGCCAGATCGTACGCCGCCTGCGCGGGGAGCCGGCGGGGCCGGCGTTCAAGTACTTTGACAAGGGCAGCATGGCGACCATCTCGCGATTCCATGCCGTCGCCAGCGTGGGCAAAAAGATCCGGCTCGCCGGCTTCTTCGCGTGGTTGATGTGGCTCGGTGTCCATGTCATGTACCTCATCGGCTTCAAGAACCGGTTGACCACGATGTTGCACTGGGCCGTCAGCTTCATATTCCGGGGACGCTCACAGCGCACAACGACGAGGCAGCAGATCGTCGCCCGCACCCTGATGGCTCGGTTGGAGTCCACCCAGGAGGCTCTCAAGCAGGCTGAAAAGGAGGCTCCGGTTGAATCATCCACAACCGCCTCGCGTGCCGGCGCCACCGACACAGCCAGCAGTCAGCCTGAGTCGGTCGGAACCGACAGCGTCGATGAACTCAGCGCCGCGTACGGCGAGGAGAGTGCTGAAGGCCGTGACGCGGCTGCACTGAAACAGGCCCCGGAGAGCTGACACGAAACGTGCGCCGCTGACGCCCCACCCAGCCTCTTCACGCCCCACTTATAGGTGGTGCGTCGAGGGAGAAGGTGGGGCGTCAGCCGCGTCGCCGGCGGCTAGCTCACGAACAGCACGGTCAAACGCGAGCACGCCCTGAACAAGCGCGCGGAGGTCTTCGATGGCCAGTCGGCGGAGGACCGGAGTCGGCATAGTGCCGGCAGAGCTCAGCAAACTGCGGATTGTCGCACTACCTTCCGGAGTCACACTGAGCCGGCGAACTCGCCGGTCGCTGGGATCCTCCTCTCGACTCACCATTCCGTGTTCAACGAGTCGATCGACGAGGCCGGACATGGTGGCGACGGACACCTGCAGCTGTGCGGCCAGCTCGTGACCGGTTGCCCGGTCCGGATCGATCGCGATCATGGTGAGCACCTTGAGCTGCTGCATCGTCAGCGGAGTCGAGATCAGCGGTTCCGCCATCGTAGACAAAGCTCGGCGTTCGAAACTGTCCTGAACGCGCTCTAGACAGCTAATCAGCTCCTGCTGTTCGCTGGCAGTTGCCGCGTCGTCGCGGGCGGTCCCGGTCATTTCTTCGCCTGTCGTTTGGCCATCGGCGTTCGTATTGAGTAGATCGTAACGGCTTGATTATTGAGGTGGCGCTAACTGTAAGCTCAACACGAAGGAAATCGATGCCATCCTGAGTCGCGGATGGTGCTTGAGGCCAGCAGAACGTGGAAGGGAGCCCGTACATGACCTCCCTGACGCGGCTGAGCCTGGCCAACCGCATGATCGTCGGCCTCGCCACGCTGGCCATCATCGCCTTCGGAGTACTGGCAACTCTCAACCTCAAGCAGGAGCTGCTGCCCTCCATTCAGGTGCCGACCGCGATCGTTACTGCGAGCTACCCAGGCGTCTCACCGCAAATCGTCGCCGACGATGTGTCGGCACCACTGGAACGCGCACTCAGCGGCGTCTCAGGCGTCACCAAAGTCGAGTCGACGTCAACCAATGGGGCTACCACGATCACCGTCGAATGGGAGTACGGCCTCGACCCTGACAAGGTGGTGGCCGACGTCCGGAACGCCGTCGATGGGGTCGCTCCCACCCTGCCGGAGCAGATCGAGACGGAAGTCCTGACCGGTAGCACCGACGACATTCCCGTGCTACTCCTGGCCGTCGCCTCGGACGCGCCGTTGGACGAGGCCGGTCGTCAGGTCGAGAACGTCGCGATCCCGGAGTTGTCAGGAATTGATGGCGTACGCAGTGTCACCGTGACCGGGGAGAACACCACTCAACTTCTGGTGACGCTGCGGCCGAAGGACCTGCGCAAACACGACGTCACTGCGCAGGCAGTCACTCAGACCGTGCAAGGACAGGCGACCGTCACACCCGCCGGCAGCAGCTTCGACAAGGACCTTGAGCTCGCTGTCGAGGTCGGCACTTCCCCCAACACCGTCAAACAGTTCCAAGCTTTGCAGGTGCCGACCCCGGACGGTCCTGTCCCGCTGTCCGCGGTCGCCGACGTCAAAGTGGACTCGATCGAGTCGACCTCTATTGCTCGGGCCGACGGCCGCCCTGCGCTCAGTCTTGCGGTCCTCAAGGACACCGACGCCGACGCGGTGGAGATTTCACACACGGTCACCGCCATGATCCCCGGCATTGAGCAGCAACTTGGAAACAACGCCAAGATCACGACGATCTTCGACCAGGCGCCGCTGATCGAGCAGTCGATTCACGACCTCACGGTGGAGGGCCTGCTCGGCCTGGCTTTCGCGGTGCTCGTGATCTTGGCCTTCCTGTTCTCGGTTCGCGCGACCTTGATCACAGCGATCTCGATTCCGCTGTCGGTGCTGATCGCCATGATCGGTCTTCAGCTCGGCGAATATTCGCTCAACATCTTCACCTTGGCTGCGCTTACGGTGGCGGTCGGCCGGGTTGTCGACGATTCGATCGTCGTAGTGGAGAACATCAAGCGTCGTGCTGCGGGGCATCCGACGCTGACGACGCGGGACATTCTTGCCTCTGTCAAGGAGGTGGCCGGTGCGGTCACCGCGTCGACTCTGACCACGGTCATAGTGTTCGCTCCGGTGGCCATCGTTTCCGGGGTGGTCGGGGAGCTTTTCCGCCCGTTTGCGATCACGGTCGCCTTGGCGCTGGGTGCGTCGTTGCTGGTGTCGATGACCATCGTGCCGGTACTGGCGTACTGGCTCCTGCGGGGCGGAATAAGCCGCACACAGCAGCAAACCGCCCAGACCGCAGGAGACGAGACCGATACGGCGACAGAGGCAGAGAGCCATACTGCCGAGGAGACAAAGGTGACCCGGCTCCAGGGCGGCTATCTGCCGATACTGCGGTTCGGCCTCGGGCATCCGTTCATCACCCTTGGCCTGGCCCTGGTGGTCTTCCTCGCAACGCTGGGGTCCGCCACCTTGTTGAAGACTGATTTCCTGGGCTCGGTTACCGACCAGACCACGCTCGCCATCCAACAGGAGCTGCCGCCTGGCACCAGGTTGTCGACTACGAGCGCGGCAGCCGAGCAGGTGGAAAATCTGCTGCGCGCCGACCCACAGGTGAAGAGCTATCTCACAACAATCGGCGGCAGCCTTGTCCCCGGTGCGCCCAGGAATACCAACACCGCTGAGTTCACGGTCTTGCTCGTCGAGGGCGCCAGGGCCGATGCCCTACGCCCACAGCTCCAATCACAGATGGCGGAGCTCGGTGAATCTGCTGGTGAGATCACCGTGACCATGACCAACAACGAGGGGACCACCAGCGACCTGACAGTCACTGTCTCGAGCGATAACACCAAAGACCTGCAGACCGGGGCGACGCGCATCGAGCAAGAGCTGGAGACCATTTCCGGCCTGACCGACATCCAAAGCAATCTGGAAGAGCAGCGCAAGGTGCTTCGGGTGAGTGTGGACAAGAAGAAGGCCGCTTCGCTCGGCTTCACTCAGGGCGAGGTGGGACAAGCAGTTTCCGGCGCTCTGCGCGGTACCCAGGTAGGCTCCGTCACTCTCTCGGGTGAGCAGCGCGACATCTTCGTCCGCAGTCAGGAGGCGGACGAGCCGAGTCCTTCCGATATTGGCAACCTCGAGCTGCCGGTCAGCCAGCTGCAGCAACAGAAGGCGCAGGACAAGGCCGCTGATGAGCTGGCCGACAAGCAGCAGGCTCTGGCCGACGAGCAGCAGCGCCAGGCCGAGGAGGCGACCGCCGATCAGAAGGCTGAACTGCGTAAGCAACGCAGGAATCTTCAGAACAATCGCTCCGACACACGCGACGAGCTGAGCAAGACAAGACGCCAGCTGGCCGATAGTCGCAGACAGCTCGAAAGGCTCAGGGCTAATCCGCCCCGGCCGAATCCGTCGGCTCCGCCTGTTCCGGTTACCGACGATGTGCTCGCCCAGCAACAGTGGCAGCAGCAAGTCGCGCAGCAGACAGCGGCAGTGGCTCAAGCCGAGCAGGGCATCGAGCAGATCCAAGCGAGCATTGAGCAGCTCGATGAGAGCATCGATCAGATCAACGAGCAGCTGGACAGTGTCGACGAACAGGCCAGGGAGGCCGAGGAACAGCGGGAGAAGCAGGA
>DATEWO010000058.1:0-2341 GCA_035257925.1 Propionibacteriaceae bacterium
GGCGATGGTGATCGAGCCGAACTCCGTCTCGTCGATCTTCACGACACCCTCCTTCGCATCGCTGAAGGGTGGGGTCGTTGAAGAAGCCATGCTTCCGCTGTGCCAATGTGCGGATGGAGGCCGTTCGGCATCGGCGGCGGATCGCAGCCAGGATCAAGCTGCGGCGCGGAGACGGGGAGCGGCAGCGGCCTCGATCCGGCCCCAGCAGGCGAGCAAAAGCGCGAGAAGAGCGGCGGCGAGCCGCTTCAGGTTGATCGCCACGGCGGTCAGATAGGCCTGAATGCGCATGTTCTCGAGGCCGCGTCGGATGGCGCGGGCGAGCCCATGCCAGGTCTTGGCCTCGCCGTGGAAACCCTCAGAGCGCCAGCGGTGGCGTTGGTAAAGACGCTTGTCCTCGTCCGACCAGCGCTCGCGCCGGCGTCGGGCGCGCAAGAGTGCCGGGTAGTCGTTGCCAATCACGAGCGCCCTGTTGACCCTCCCCTTCGAGAGGCAGGCGCTCGCCAGCGAACAACGTGCGCAGTCCCGGGCACGGGAGTAGAAGAACCGCCCGTGCTTGATCGCTCGCCCCGGCCGCAGGATCTTGCCACGGGGACACCTCACGATGTCGTTCTTGGCGTCGTAGCGGAACCGGCGCAACGGGACAGCACTCCGGATCGGCTCCGCCTTTGGCGGGATCAACGCATCGATGCCGCGCCGCTCGAGGGCGCCGTAGACCTTGGCATAGGCATAGCCGGCATCCGCGGTGACCGTCGTGATCGGTACGCCGGTCGTCACCATGGTGGCATCGACCCGCTCGTCGATGACCTGCCCCTCGTTGAGCTCGCCGGTCGTCACCTCGACGTCGAGGACAACCCCGCGCACGTCGTCGACGGCGGTGTGCTGCTTGTAGGCCGGCTCCAGCCGCCGGTTGCGAGCGGTCGTGGCCATGCTCGCATCGGGATCGGTCGTGCAGACCTTCTTGTACTTGCCGGTCTGCCGGCTCGCCTTCTCCCCCTCATCTTGGGGCGCCGCGTTCTCCCGGTCGACCGCCTCCATGTGCCGGACCGCGAGGCTTTCCCAGCTCACATTGGCCCGGATCAGCGATGCATCGATGTGGACCACCTCGCCCTTGGCGACCCCGGCCGCAACGCAGGCCTGCACGGTCCGCTCAAAAATGCGACGGAAGCGCTCGGCGCCCCAGCGTTGTCGGATCCGCGTCAGCGATGAGTGGTCGGGCAAAACCTCGTGCAGGCCGTAGCCCACGAACCAGCGGATGGCGATGTTCACCTGCGCCTCGCGCATGAGCCGCCGGTCATGGACAACGCCGAGCAGAAAGCCGCAGAGCATCAGCCGCACCGCGACCTCGGGGTCGATCCCGGGCCGGCCATTGTCGGGGCAGTAGGCCGCGGCGACCTCCTCGCGCAGCCAGGATAGATCGAGAACCCGATCGACGCGGGCCAGTACGTGATCGTCGGGAACCAGTTGCCGGAGCGAGCCCGAGACGAACAGCTCCGGCTGCCGACGCTCCTTGTGACCCAACATCTCGTCGCCCCAGCAGCCCTAGCCACCACCCGTGGGGCTAGGAACCATCTTGGAGCGGGTTTTTCAACGACCCCCGCGTGCATTGGATGCGCAACGCGCTCGCCTACGTCCCCAAAGGTCAGCACACCATGGTCGCCGCCGCCCTGCGTCAGGCGTTCCTCCAGCCCGACCAGGATGGCGCCCGGCAGAGCTGGCGCCAAGTCGCCGACCAGCTCCGGCCCCGCTGGCCCAGGCTCGCCCTTCTGATGGACGAGAGCGAGCACGACGTCCTGGCCTACCTGGCCTTCCCGGCCCAGCACCGCGTCAAGCTGCACAGCACCAACCCGCTCGAGCGGCTGAACAAGGAGGTCAAGCGCCGGGCCGACGTCGTCGGCATCTTCCCCAACGAGGCCGGGATTGTCCGCTTGGTCGGAGCCGTCCTGATGGAGCAACACGACGAGTGGCAGCTGCAGCACCGCTACATGCAGCTCGAGGCCATGGCCGAGCTCACGCCGCCAGCCAACGACACCGAACCGCTCCAACTTCCACCCAGAGCAGCCTGACCGATGGCCACCTCAAACGGTCAGCTAATTTCCACCACGTTGACGGACGTGATCTTAAGAAGTTCCGAGATGGTCTCGTATTCCTGCAGAGAGAGCAGCCATCGGAGTGAATGAATTATACAGCCCACAACATTTGGCTAAGCCGCTGCTATAGTTGCAAAAAGATATGCGTGTGGGTGAACGGCCGCGTCGGCTTTCCTGTTTGGAGGCAAGCGCACTACTGGACATCTCGCCGAGAGCCACCGCCCGTCCGGTAGCCGGCGTTGCTTAGGCTGAAG
>DATEWO010000059.1:0-3373 GCA_035257925.1 Propionibacteriaceae bacterium
GACGGTGAACGCCCCCACCGAGCGCCGCAGGGCGTCGCGCGCGCGGGCCCCCGCCATGTTTCACCTTCCCCGAGACGCCACCGCCGAAAATTTTCGTCCGACACTTCTGACGATTGGTGGTCGGTTCCCAGTCTGCATGACTAGGCTGCTGCCCGGCTAGTCGGACCAGACTGCGACATCGCCAGGCCGGGTCCGTCCGTGGCGTACCACAGGGGATTCGGGGTTCCAAGCATGGGTCGTCCAACGCTGCGCAGCATATGGGTCATGGTGGTCGGCGTCGGGTTGCTTGCCCTGCTGTGCGCCGGGCTCACGCCCAGTTCCGCCGCCGACCAGACCTCCATCTACATCGTGCAAGGTCTGCCGAGCCGAACGATCTCAGTCGCCGTCGACGGCGACTCGGTAGTCGGTGAACTGGCTGGCGGCAAGGTGGCGGGACCCTTCTCGGTCAAGCACGGTACGCGGACGGTGACCGTCTCCGAGGATGGCCAGACTCTGGTGACCAGCAAGGTCAGGTTGCCGGCGAGCTCCAACTCCGAGATCGTCGTCCACCTACCCGCCTCCCCTACCGGAGACCCGATGATCACCCGGTTCGAGAACAACCTGAAGCCCGTTCAGAAGGGCAAGGCCGCCGAGGCGTTTGGGCACGTGGCTGCGGCCGGTCCGATCGACGTCCGGGTGGACAAGAAAGTGGTCATGGCCAACATCGCGAACGGGGAGTATTTGTACGAGGTCGTCCCCGCCGGGACATACAAAGTTGACGTTGTTCCCACGGAGATGACGAAGCCTCTGCTCGGCCCGCTGGAGCTAAGTCTTAAGCCCGCCAAGCTGACCTGGGTGTTTGCAATCGGCGAGCCTGGCAAGGACCTGGCGATTGTCCGGCACGCGATCTCACTTTCGGCGACCAAAGGGTCGAAGCGGCCGACCGACATCAGCACCGGCACGGGCGGCCAGGCGGCCGAGCTCATGAAGGCCCGCGGATCGAGGCCCTGATACTCGGGGGAGAGCTAACGCTCGTTGCCGTCGCCATTCATCGGGGCTGCGTCAACCGGTGTGCATGGACGATGCACAGCGGATTCATAGGATCGTTATCTACGCTTTCTGTATGAACCCCGCCGGGGCTGGACGACGGCGCGGTTTCCGCGCGCCCGGCGCCGACGTGGTCGTACCCAGCGCCTCGTCCGAAGCTCCAGGGCATTCCGAGCCTTCCGGATCGTCGCAGCCGTCCGGGCAGGTGAGGCCCGGCACCGGCTGGCGATGGATGGTCGCAGCGGCGGGCGTTCTTGTCGTCGCCATGGTGATCATTGCCGCGCTGTCGTACAAACTGGGGTCGAGTCCAGCCACGTCGGCCAACCGGCCATCGGAGACCCCAACCCCGGCACCGGCGGTGACGCCGACCCCGCTGCCAGTCCCCGATATGTACCGCCAAGTCTTACCGTCGGTGGTGCTGATCGCCACCTCGAAGGGCTCGCTCGGATCTGGCGTGATCGTCACCGACACCGGCATCGTGCTCACTGCCAACCACGTCGTCTCCGGCGGTGGCAGTATCTCGATCCTGTTCGCCGACGGCACCAAGACAGCCGCGACGGTCGCCGCCGCCAACCCGAAGATCGACATCGCCACGCTGATTCCTCAGAAGCTCCCTGAGGTCGTAGTTCCGGCAACCCTCGGCGGAGGTGTTGCCGTCGGATCGGATGTGGTGGCCATCGGCAACCCGCTGGGTCTGCGGGCCAGCACGACCACCGGCATCATTTCCGGTCTGAACCGCACGACCAAGACCAAGGTGGGCGAGCTGTCCGGGCTGATTCAGTTCGACGCCGCCGTGAATCCGGGCAGCTCCGGCGGTCCGCTACTGAACTCCCAGGGGCTCGTCGTCGGGGTCGTCGTGTCGATCGCCGACCCCGGAGACGACGAAGCGTTCGCCGGGATCGGGTTTGCCGTCCCGATCGGCGCCGCGCTCGGCGGGGACTCAGGGCCGGGGCAGGGCAGGGGCCCGCGGCTATGAACCGGAGATGTGCCATACGTGGAACGATCGAGGGAAGGTGATGCCATGACGCCGAACCCGCTGGAACCGGTGCTGTTCGAGGTCAAGCGCACGATCGTCGGTCAGGATGTACTGCTCGAGCGGATGGCGATCGCCATGCTCGCCGGCGGTCACCTGCTCGTTGAGGGCGTGCCGGGGCTGGCCAAGACGCTCGCGGTCAAGTCGCTGGCCGGCGCGATCGGCGGGCAGTTCCAGCGAATCCAATTCACCCCCGATCTGGTGCCGGCCGATCTCGTCGGAACGAGGGTCTACCACCAGCGGACCGGCGAGTTCGAGGTGTCGCTGGGGCCGGTGTTCACCAATCTGCTGCTTGCCGACGAGATCAACCGCGCCCCGGCGAAGGTGCAGAGCGCACTACTGGAGGTGATGCAGGAGCGGCAAGTGACCATCGGGCGCGAGACGTTCCCGGTACCGGAGCCGTTCCTGGTGATGGCAACCCAGAACCCGATCGAGTCCGACGGCACCTATCCGCTGCCCGAGGCGCAGGTCGACCGCTTCATGATGAAGGTGCTCGTGAATTATCCGACCTCGCCAGAAGAGCACGCGATCGTTGGGCGGGCTCTGCTGCCGCCGGGTCCGCCGCAGGTGATGCTGACCCCGGAAGACCTGATCGGGATGCGGCACAGCGTCGCGCAGGTATACGTCGACCCCGCCGTCGTCGATTACGCCGTGCGGCTCGTCACCGCCACCCGATCGCCGGGAGGGGTCGGCCAAGGCGACCTGGAGAGGTACGTGACCTACGGTGCCAGCCCGCGGGCCACAATCGCGCTCGTCCTGGGCGGCCGGGCGCTCGCGTTCCTGCGCGGCCGGGAGTACGTATTCCCGAACGACATCGACGAAGTAGCCCTCGACGTACTGCGCCACCGCATTGTGCTGTCGTACGAGGCGCTGGCCGACGACCTTGACGCCGACACCATTCTCACCCGCGTGCTGCGCGCCGTTCCGATGCCGGACGTGGTCTTGCAGCCATGATCCGCGCACAGCCATGATCTCCGCGCCCGACCGCCTGCTGCACCGGCTGGAATGGCGGGTGATACGCCGGCTCGACGGGCGCGTTCAGGGCGGCTATCGCACCCCGCGGCGAGGTACTGGTCTTGACTTCGCCGGGTTGCGGCCGTATGTCGAAGGCGACGACGCCCGGCACATCGACTGGAACGTCACCGCCCGGCTCGATGAACCGCAGGTACGCGAATTCAACGAGGATCGCGAGTTGACCACGTGGCTAGTCCTCGACCGCTCGGCTTCCATGGTGGTCGGCGGCCCGGGCCGCGGAAAACAGGACGTGGTTGCCGAACTCGCGCTCATCCTGGCCAGGGTGCTCGGCCGAAACGG
>DATEWO010000060.1:0-6589 GCA_035257925.1 Propionibacteriaceae bacterium
CCTCGAGCGCTGGCCGAGCAGCTCCTTCAGTCAGTTGGGGCGCTAGGCCCGCAGCCGCTTGGCGGGCACGGCGGACTCGCCGAGCCGTTGCCGCTTGTGTTTCCGCTGCCGCACTGGTCCAATCCTGGGCGTACAACTCTGCCGCACGTTGGACGTCGACGGCGGGACGGTGACGGCGGCCGCGTCGTGGCCGCGGCGTGCTTCAGGAGACCGGAGCAAGAACACAGCAAATCGAACAGCAGTCGCGCGCCGGGCCCTTCGCGGGCCCTAAGCCAGAGTCGATGATGGTGCCTTGCGGTGCGACGAGGTCAGACCAGAAGGCGCATCCGAATCGGCTCGAGCAGGCGCGCAGTTTCTTTCCAAGTTGGTCTTGCGAGTCCGATTCTCGTCACCCGCTCCACGGGAAGGCCATAGTCCGAGTCTCCTTCATCGACACTGATTTGACTCCACCAGCGCTCTGTCAGGGACGTCAGGCCATCGAGATCACCGAGAGCATGTCGAAGGAATCTCTGGATCATGGGACCTTGCACCGTCGCGGTCGAGTGCACCTTGGCGGTTTCTCGTCACTCCAAGGTCAAGTCGGGTGAGCCGCGACCTCGATCACAGGATTAGGAAGGGGTCGGAGAATCCCCCATATCAGGCGGCAGATCTCGGCTTGGCCGGGACGAAGCGCTTGACGAAATCGAGTGCGGTCTGCGCCACCTCCTGCCAGCCGTGGTCGATCGTGAGGGCGTGGCCGCGGTTCGGGATCTTCACGATCTCGGTCACCCCTGGGTTGCGTCTCTGCCGCTTGTAGGTGGCGTTCGCGATCGCCCACGGCACCGTGTGGTCCTTCTCGCCCTCAATGATCAGTAGCGGACCGCGGTCTGGGTTCTTCGTGTTCACCTTCGCCTCCGTCCACGGGTTGAAGTTCGCGTTGCCCATCTGCATGAGATTGATCCCGGAGCCGGCGACGTGGAAGGTGTCGTAGAGCTCCTTCGCCTCCTCCTCATCCAGCGCGTTCGCCCAGCCGTACTTGAACTGGTCGAACGTGAGCGTGATCGCGCGGCCGCGCGTGAGCGGGTTAACCAGGAACGGGCCCGCCGCCTTGAGCGCGGAGGCCGATAGCGGCAGAACACCGCGGAAGATCCCGGGGTCGATCGCCACCGTGGCCGCCGAGAGGCCCCGGCCCGCGAGCATCTGCGCCAGCAATCCGCCGGTCGAATGCCCCATTACCGCTGGTTTCTTGTCCAAAGCATTGATGATCTCGGTGGTGTGGTCGGCGACCTGCTTCAGCGTCTTCTTGGCCAGGACATCCGGGTTCGCGCGGGCCTCCTCGACAGTTTCTGGATCGTCCGGCCAGTCCGGGGTGAGCGGCGCATAGCCAGCCTCGCTGAACAGCTGCACCCAGCGGTCCCAGCTGCTCGGCAACAGCCAGAGGCCGTGAATGAAGACGACAGGCGTGTTGCCGGAGACGTTTGCCGCCTGGATCTCCCGGTTCTCCCGCTCAGAAATTGATGCCATGCCGAACTCCTCTCGGACGCGGTGGTCTCGATTCCCGATCCCCTTCACTGGCTATTCCATCTTGGCGGCCAACCTCTGCTGCTCTTACATCCCTTCATCCTTGATCCCATCTCAGACGTCGATCAAGGCTGCGCTGAAGTCCCATGCAGCATCGGCTAGGGAGGTCGCGACTTCTGCAGAGGATTCGCTGTCCAACCCCTCGGCTCAGATCAACCGGGCATCCGCGACCGAACTCCGGAGCGACCGCCTCAGGTTCCGAGCGGTCTTGGCATGGTTGTGGGCATACCTTGCATGGCAAACACAAGATACCAAGATCAATAAGGTGTACATGAATGTAATCACCACACTGGCCGCGTGCTGTGGTTAACCATTGGGGAACCCCAGACTGGTCCCGCGCTCCAGTGGATCCTCCGCGGCCAAAAGACGTCAGTGGGTCCGGTTGCCTCAGGCGTACACCTCCTCGACCGGCAGGACGCACACAGTGTTTGTATGGCGACGCGGATGATCTTGAGCTGTCCGACATCCTCTGGCCTAGAGATTCGGACAGACACTCCACCGCCCGGAATCAGCGCAATGCTCAGCGCGCCGCGCTGGGTTCCGGCGCGATGTCCGGCCGGCCGTCCGGTGAGGCCAAGGAGGCGTATCTCAGTAGTGAGCCAGCGGCTGCCCGCAGATCCCTAACGAATGTCGATATCCCTTTCGACTGCCGCCGCGAGCAGGAATGCCAGGCGCAGCGCCCCCTCTGGGGTCAGGTACAGGTTTCGCCGGCCAGCGTCGTAGCTGAGCTCAACGCCGTCGTAGGGGTCGCCCTTGAAGCGGCCGACGACGATGACGCTATCTCCCTCACTGTCCTCGGGACGCCGGTCTGTCAGCACGGTGCCTAGCTGCGTGTAGCCGTCTTCCATGTGCCGTACCTTCGCGCGAACCCGGGCTTGCATGCAAGGTGGTCGCGCCGGAGGCCCCGGCGGTCCGATCAGCCCAGATGGGTCCGGAGGACTCGCCCACGACCACGCCCGTTGACGCGGACGACGAGAGCGCATCAGCCTCCAGGGACGAAGGCCATACCCTAAGCGAGTGGGACCCGGATTCCTCCTGGAGATTTCCAATTTGGACTCCTGTACGCAGTTTGCCCACTGCATTACCGCAAAGACCGCCATCGCCTTCATCGACCACACCCTGTCTAAACTGCCCTGTCCAAACTGCCCTTCCAAGTGGAGCGAGGCGGCGTGCCCACCGGGGTGGGCCGAGCGTTGACTAGCGGGGGCTCTCCAGCGCCGCGCCCGGGCCGCAACTGAATACGCCAAAATCGGGGGGACTGGGCACATGACGGCCGACGTCAGCTGCCGCCGGGTCGTCGGGTTGCCACCGCTCAGGGGCCCGACCGTCAACCCAGTCCCAGTACGAGGGCCAGGACGGCGGCGACGGCCGATACGACCGCAGTGAGGGTCACAAGCGGACCGTTGTCCTCTCAGTCTGGCAAGTCCTAGGGTGGAGGCGTCGACGAGGGAAGGGTGAGCCGCGATGTCAGAGGCCCCAGTCAAGACCAAGCCCGACACGATTGTCTTGATCCACGGCTTTTGGGTGACGCCGAGGAGTTGGGAGCACTGGAAGAAGTATTACGAGGCGAAGGGCTATACGGTCCTCACTCCTGCGTACCCGGGATTCGAAGTCGAGGTCGAGGCGCTCCGCGCTGACCCCACGCCGATCGAGCAGCTCCAGGTGCCGGAGATCATCGACATGCTCGAGAACTTGATCAAGAAATTGGATCGTCCGCCGATCATCATCGGACACTCGGCTGGCGGCGTGTTCACCCAGATCCTGCTCGATCACGGCTTCGGTGCGGTTGGAGTGGCGATCGACTCCGCGCCGACCGAGGGCGTGAAGGTCATTCCGCTCTCCGAGATCAAGTCCGGGTTCCCCATCCTGAAGAACCCCGCGAACCGGCATCGAGCGGTCGGCTTTACGCCGAAACAGTGGCACTACGTGTTCGCGAACACATTCAGCGAAGAGAGGTCACTTGAGCTCTACGAGCGCTACCACATCCCAGCCTCAGGCAGAGTCTTTTGGGGAAGCGCACTCGCCAACATCCACCCAGGGAAGGACGACACTTACGTCAACTACCACAACGACGCACGACCGCCGTTGCTGTTCATCGCTGGGAAGCAGGATCATCTGTTCCCCCCGAAGGTGGGGCACTCGAATGCGAAGCACTACAAGTCCAAGACGGTGACGGAGATCGTGGAGTTCGATGGTCCGCATTTGCTGCCCGCCATCGATGGATGGGAAGAAGTCGCCGACTTCGCGCTCGATTGGGCGCTAAAGCACGCGGTATGACGGTGGCCGACCGCGCCGGAGCGGACGATCCTGACTCGGCGAACTGACGGTCGACGCTTCGCGGGTGCCGTGTGTGAGGCCTCCGTCTCGGGAGGCGGGCCAGCCATAAGCGCGCACGCGAGGCGATGTTGTTGCCCGCGCCGACGGGCCTCAGTCGGGCCCGATAGGCTCCCACATACACCGAGCCTGAAGATGTCGCCCAGAAGTCGTTGATCATCTCCGAGTTAGCGATCACGAAACCCCTGCAGCCCTGGATACCTGGCAGGCGTGGCTTGCAGGCAATACGTAGTGCCTGAGGTACGTCAACTCACGGCTGGTCCGACCGCCGCTTCCTTAAGGCAAAGGTCGAGGAGGTCGTAGCGTCCGCGCGGGCGGCAGCCGCGGAGGACCGCCAACAACTCAAGCCGCGCGTCGATCGGGCACAAGATGAGGCGACTAAGGCCGTCGAGGACGCCAATCAGCGAGCTGACGAGACCGCCGATCGAGCCCAAAGTAAGTGGGCGCAGATAAAGGCTGAGGCGCCGCGGGCGAGCCGGTTGGCGGAGCCGGCCTGCCGGGCGTTGCGCAGCGACTGTCTTACGGCTGTGAACCCGTACTTGCGCATCTGGTCCTCATACTCGTGCAGCGCTGGCAGCAGCTCCCGATCGCCGGCGGCCACGGTGATCAGCCGGCGGCGCAACAGCTCGGCGTCGCGCAGCGCGGTGTTGGCACCGATCCCAGCCATCGGCGTCATGTTTGGATGGCGTCGCCGAGCAGCGTCACCCGTCCGGTCGGCCATGCGCCGACGGGTGTTGCGCTGCGGACCCGGACCGCGTTGATGGTTTGCGGGTCGGAGCCGCCGATGAGCTCCCGTAGGCCCGGCGCCCAGCCGGCGGTGCGGTGCAGCACTAAACGCAGCAGGTCGGCGCCGCCCAAAGTGGGGTGTCCGCGGGAACTCGGATGCCGCATCCGCGTACGCCCAGAAGCTTTATGCGCTGGCGTTGTCGAGCAAGAAGTCGCCGGGCACGGACTCTGGGACGATGGCATTGCGGTCGGGCTGCCAGCGTGCGGTGAACAGAAAGCCGCGGCCGGTCGGGATAACGATGTTGGCGTCCTCCCGGAGGACGCGTGGGAGCTCGGCGCCGTCCAGGCGGTGCTTGCCGGCGATGGCAAGGATGCCGGTGTCGATCCGCTCGGCGTCCGGGAGTAGCTGCTGGCGTACCCGGGAGTTCGCGCCGTCGGCGCCGATCAGCACGTCCGCGGTGGCCGAGGTGCGGTCAGCGAAGTGAGCGATGACCCGTCCGTCGGCGGCGGTCTCGTAGCGCTCGAAGGTCTTGCCGAGACGCACCACCCCGTCAAGCCCAGAGAGCAGCACCTCACGCAGGCTGATCCGGCTGGCGCCGTAATGCGCGTCGGCCGGGCCTGCGTCGGGCAGTATCTCCGGGCCGGCGAACCGCAGCAGGTCGTGTAGCTGTTCGGTGGCGAAGCCGAAGCCGCCGTCGTTGACCGAGACGGAGTCCAAGAACCGTTGCCAGGCGGCCGGTGGGAGGCAGTCGTGCAGGGCGCGGCTGCCGTGCGGATTGATGTGGATGCGGTAGCCCTGCAGCCAGTCGGTGCGGGCCTCGGTGCGCTCGTAAACGGACACCGGGATCCCGGCGTGGTGCAGCCCCTGGGCGAGGCAGAGGCCGCCGATGCCGCCGCCGATGATCACGACGTCGAGCGTCTGGGGAGTGGTCATGCCGAGTTCGAGCTCGAGAGCGGCAGCTTCGACGCACTCATCAGCTACCGATTCGCCGGGCGGCGGGCCGACCCAGCCCCAGTACGCCATGGGGGCGGTCGGCGCTCCGAGCGCGGCAGTAAGGAAGAAGCCACTCCGCAACTCCGCCTTCCAACCTCAGGTTCCGACGAGCTGCTGGCCGCCGTCGATGTCGAAGGTCGCGCCGGTGAGCGCCGTGTTGGTCATGATGTGGACGGCCAGCGCGGCTATGTCCGCCGGGCCGACAACACGTCGGATCGGAAGGGTGGAACGGAGCTGTTCCCGGCGTGCGTCCAGCTGGTTGCCGAAGAGCGTCGCTGACAACGGCGTATCGACAAATCCGGCCGCGATCAGATTCACGCGGACGGGCGCGAGTTCGAGTGCCAAGTTCTTCGTCAGAGCGGGAAGCGCGGCGGTGAGCGCCGAGAGGAAATAGAGGCCGGGCGCCGTGCGGCGGCCTCCGGTACCGCCCATAAAAAGCAGAGTCCCTCCGGGCCGAACCTTGCCCACCGCGTTCCGCGCGATCTGCAGCGGCAGCAAGAGATGAGCATCGACGTCGCGCCGGAGCTCTTCGATGTCGAACTCCGCAAGCGGCGCATAGTAGGGGCCGGGGCCGGTAACCAGCATATGATCGATCGGCGTAGGCAGCTCGTGGAAGAACCTTCCGAGCCGATCGAAGTCGGTAGCGTCGAAGGCCGCGATACTGGCACGGAGCTCGAGGCCGACCCGGTGCAGGCGGTCCGGATTGCGCGCCGTGATGATCACGTCGGCCCCCTTGGCGTGCGCGAGCCGGGCGGTTTCTAGCCCGATACCGGCGCTGCCCCCGATCACGACGAGGGTCTGCCCGAGCAGGTCCCGGTCACGTTGCCCGCCCGAAAGTTCGGCTGAGGTCACTATGGCTCCTTCCAGGGTCGATTCGTTTTGGGGAGCGTTCCTACGGAAGACAACTCGTATCGCGCCTACCTCGACCGGCGGCCTGCGGCTGCGATCTCGATGCGGGGTCGTCGGCCGGTGGCG
>DATEWO010000061.1:0-12430 GCA_035257925.1 Propionibacteriaceae bacterium
CGGCGGCGGGCATCGTGTGGACGGCGCTGACAGCGGAGTTCGCCGTCGGCCGGATCCGTGCTGGGCCTCGCACGCCACGGGAGATCAGCACCGTGTTGCTGACCAGTACGTTGATACCGCCCCTTGCAGTCGCGCATCGCCTGCGCGGGGAGTTTCGAGTCAGGTTTGCTGGCCGGAGAGATCTCGGAGCTCGGCCGGTCAAACCTCGAGCCGTGCTCTTCGATCGGGACGGGACCTTGATCGAAGACGTGCCCTATCTGGCCGACCCGCAGCGGGTCCGGCCCATGCCAGGCGCTCGCCGCACACTCGACCAGCTACGTCGCCAGGGCGTCGCGGTCGGAGTGGTGAGCAACCAATCTGGCGTCGCTCGGGGATTGATCGCCGCTGACGAGCTCGAGCAGGTGAACGCCCGGGTGGAATCCCTGCTCGGCCCCTTCGACACCTGGCAGGTCTGCCCACACGCTCCAGACGCTCGCTGTGGCTGCCGCAAGCCGGAGCCGGGCATGGTAACTGCGGCCGCCCGCGAGCTCGGCTTGGCTCCTGATGAGTGCTTGCTGATCGGCGATATCGGCAGCGACGTTGACGCTGCGCTGGCTGCCGGAGCGCGAGCGGTGCTGGTGCCGACCCGGCATACCAAGGTCACCGAAATTGATCATGCTCAACGGGTCGCGGCGGTGGCGCCCAACCTGCGGGCCGCGGTACGACGCCACGTCGGGAGATCATGATGAGCCGTACCGAGGGCGGCGTCACACGACGTGTGTTGGTAGCCCGGCTGGACAGCCTCGGTGATGTGCTGCTGGCCGGACCCGCGGTACGCGCGGTAGCGGCCGGCGCCCAGGTCACCATGCTGGTCCGCACCGGACTCGATGAGGCGGCTGAATTGTTGCCCGGCGTGCACGACGTCATCGAATACGACGCGCCCTGGGTGCTGTTCGACCCACCGCCAGTACGCTCCCACGCCGTCGCCGAGCTGCTCAGTGCCGTCGAGGCTCGGCGTTTCGACGCAGCACTGGTGCTGACCTCCTATCACCAGTCCCCGCTGCCCCTGGCTTTGCTGCTTCGGATGGCCGAAGTGCCCTGGATCGGCGCCATCTGCGAGGACTATCCGGGCTCGCTGCTCGATCTGCGGCACCGCGTACCGCACGACCTGCCGGAGTCAGAACGCGGCCTGTCGCTGGCGACCGCCGCCGGCTTTCCTGCCGACGAACGAGGTGCCGGGCTCGCGGTACGCGGTCCGCTACCCGATGTCGCCGGCCGCGTCGGAACGGAACCGTACGTGGTGGTCCACCCCGGTGCGGCGGTGCCGGCCAGACGTCCCACGGCCGACCATAGTCAGGCCATCGTGGCCGCGCTGGTTGCCGCTGGTGATCGAGTGGTTGTCACCGGGTCGGTGGATGAAGCGACCCTCACCGGATTTGTGGCAGGTCGTCAGGCAGCTGACCTCGGAGGGCAGCTGCCCCTCCGTGAGTTGGCCGCGGTCCTGGGCGGAGCGGATGTCGTAGTTGCGCCAAATACCGGCCCAGCCCATCTAGCCGCGGCTGTCGGCACGCCGGTGGTCTCGCTGTTCGCGCCCGTAGTGTCCGCTCAGCAATGGGCACCCTACGGAGTGCCGCGAGTGGTGCTTGGCGACCAGGAGGCGCCCTGCCGTGGCACCCGGATACGAACCTGCACGATATCTGGCCATCCCTGTCTGACGTCGATCACTCCTGGTGAGGTGGTTGCGGCCGTAGCGCGGCTGCGCACCGACCGTAAAACCGATGCGGCGAACCCAAACCGCAAACACTCTGCGACGAAAGGAGCGCTATGGCTGTGAGCCAGGGCAATGGGGAGCTCGTCAGCCGGCACCTCGATGCATTGGCTATCGCTGCTCGGGAAGCGGCATCGGCCGCGCCCGTGGTAGACGAGTGGGGTCAGCGCCTGGCGGCTGTCTTCGCCGCCGGAGGAAAGCTGCTCGCTTGCGGCAACGGCGGCAGCGCCGCCGAGGCTCAGCACCTGACCGGCGAACTGCTGGGTCGCTTTCGTGAGGAGCGCCGACCGCTCCCGGCCATCGCGCTGACCGCTGACTCATCCGCCGTCACCGCCATCGTCAACGACTACGGCGCCGAGGAGCTGTTTGCCCGGCAGGTGCAGGCCTACGGCCGGCGCGGTGATGTCCTGGTCGCGCTGTCCACCAGCGGCACCAGCCCGAACATCATTGCCGCCGCCAAGGCCGGGCTGGATTTGGGCGTCACTGTCTGGGCGCTGACCGGCCCAGCACCTAATCCGCTCGCCGCGCTTTCCGATTCGGCGATCGCGGTTGACGCGCCGACTGTCGCCACGGTCCAAGAGATCCATCTCAGCCTGGTGCACGCACTGTGCATCGCGCTCGACGCGTCTCTGCAGGTTCCCGCATGATGAGCGCGGCAGCGCGCCGCGGTCCGCTGGTCGTGGTCGGTGACTCCCTGCTCGACATCGACATCGAGGGTGAGGCCAATCGGCTGAGTCCTGAGGCGCCGGTGCCGGTGGTCGATGTCGCTCGCCAGCGACGACGACCGGGTGGCGCAGGCCTAGCGGCGTTGCTGGCCGCTCGCTCTGGTCACGACGTCATCCTGATCACCGCGATCGGCGCCGACGACCTCGGCGATGCACTGCTGAACCTGCTTGTTGATCATGTTGAGGTACGGTCACTGCCGCTGGACGGTCGTACGGTCTGCAAGGCCCGGATCGCAGCCCGTGAGGTGCCCATGCTGCGGCTCGACTCGGGTGCCGGACGCGCGCGCCACACAGCCCTCCCGCCAGGAGTAGTGCGCGCCTTGTCCTCGGCAGGCGCGATCCTGGTCTCTGACTACGGCCGCGGCCTGACCGGGATGCAGGCCATCCAGCAGTCTCTCCTCGCCGAGATGAATGTCGTGCCGGTGGTCTGGGACCCCCATCCCCGCGGCTCGGCGCCGGTACCCGGCTGCACGCTGGTCACGCCCAATGCGGAGGAGGCGCGCCTGTCGAGCGGTGCGGACCATCCTGCGGACCAGGGCCGCCGGCTCTGCGCGAAATGGCAAGCGCGGGCGGTCGCTGTCACGATTGGACGGCGCGGAGCTGTCCTCATCGAGGCTGAACCGCCGCGTACCACCCGCGTTCCTGTGCTGGAGTTCCCTAAGCATGATCACCGTCGTATCGACACCTGCGGGGCAGGTGATCAATTCGCCGTGGCGGCAACGACGGCGCTACTCGAGGGAGCTGACACCCGCGCTGCCGTGAAAGCTGCCGTGACTTCGGCGACGCAGTTCGTTAGGGATGGCGGAGCGGCTACGGTCTCAACCGTCTCTGGATCAGAGATTGCCGACTCGTCCTTGGGGATGGTCGACCTTGCGGGCCTGACTGACGCTTTTGAGGTTGCTGATCGGGTACGGCGCGCCGGCGGGCGCCTGGTCGCAACCGGTGGCTGCTTTGACCTGTTGCACCGCGGGCACATCAGCCTGCTCAACCAGGCGCGAGCACTGGGCGATGCGCTGGTGGTATGTCTCAACTCTGACGCCTCGGTGCGCCGAGCCAAGGGTGCTGGCCGTCCCCTGGTACCCCAGGAGGACCGCGCCTGGGTGCTGAACTCGTTGGCTGCTGTTGACGGTGTGGTCATCTTCGACGAGAAGACGCCAACTTCGCTCCTCGCCAGGCTCCAGCCCGATATCTGGGTCAAGGGCCAGGACTACGCCAACCGCATCCTGCCCGAGGCTGATGTGGTTGAGCGGAATGGCGGTCGCGTTGTGCTGTTGCCTGTCGTACCTGGTTATTCGACAACCGGGTTAGTGCATACCGCACGAACCAACGGCCGCCTGGCCAACACCGACATCTCAGAGGAGGTCTCTTGACTGCCACGACCCAGACCCGTTCATACGGCTCCGATGGCGTTGCGTCTACCGCTCTCGGCACCATCTTGATCACCGGCGGTTCCTCCGGCCTGGGCGCCGCGACGGCTGCGGCCGTGCAGGCGGCGGGTGGGACACCGCTAATTCTCGATCGGGTGGAGCCGAGCGAGTCCGTGGCGTACCAACAAGTCGATCTGGCCGATTCTGCCGCTGCCGCGGCAGCCGTTGACGCCGTCGTGAAGGCGACGGGCGGACGGCTGGACGGTGTCTTCACCGCTGCCGGCATCGATGCCTGCGGTCCGCTCGATCAGGTCCCGGCGGATGACTGGGAACGCGTTATCCGCGTGAATCTGCTGGGTACCGCAGCTGTGGTCCGGGCGGCCCTGCCCTACCTGCGCCGCAGCCATGGGCGAGTCGTGACCTGTGCGTCCACGCTCGGAATCAAGGCGGTCAGCGACGCCACGGCGTATTGCGCCTCCAAGTTCGGGGTCGTCGGCTTCACCCGCGCCCTGGCTGCTGAGACGGCCGGTGAGGTCGGCGTCACGCTGCTGATTCCGGGCGGCATGCATACCCACTTCTTCGACAACCGGACTGAGCAGTACAAGCCACCGCCGGACGCCGTACTCAACGCCCCGCAAGATGTCGCCGCGGCCGTGGTCTTTGCCCTGAGCCAGCCGGCCGGCTGCGAGTTGCGCGAGCTCGTCATCTGCAGCTCCACCGAAGGCTCGTGGCCGTAAATCTGTTGATCCTGCGGGCGCTCGGGCTCGGGGATTTCTTGACTGCGGTGCCCGCGTACCGTGGCCTGCGGCATGCCTTTCCGGAGGCAACGATTACCCTCGCCGCCCCGGCCGGGCTGGAGCCGCTGACCGCGCTGACCGGAGCGATCGACCGGCTACACCCGGTGAACGGTCTAGGTGAGTTGTCGGAGATGTCACCGCCGCCGGACCTAGCGGTGAACCTGCATGGCGCAGGCCCGGAGAGCATCGGGGATCTGCTGGCTACCGGCGCATGGCGGCTGCTGACCCACTCGCATCCGAGGTATCCGGGGATCGCCGGGCCAGAGTGGTGCGAGGAGATGCACGAGGTTGAGCGCTGGACTCGGCTGCTTACGTTGGAGGGAATCCCGGCCGATCCGACTGCGCTGCGGCTGGCCAAGCCCGCCCAGCCACCGGCGATAAGTAGTGCGGTGATTGTGCATCCCGGCGCCAAGGCCGAGGCTCGCCGCTGGCCGGTCAGCCGCTTTGCAGAGGTGGCCCGAGGCTTGGTCGTCGCCGGACACCGCGTGGTGATCACCGGGTCAGCCTCAGAACGTACCCGTTGCCTCGCCGTGGCGAGATCGGCGGACCTCGGTCAGGACAGCGTAGTTGCGGGCGAGTTTGATCTTGGCGGGCTGGCCGCGCTGGTGGCAGCTGCCCGCCTGGTCGTCAGTGGAGATACCGGGATTGCCCATCTGGCCAGCGCCTACGGGACTCCGTCCGTCATTCTGTTCGGTCCGACCTCACCTGAGCGTTGGGGTCCTCCCGCCACAAATCCGGCAACTGTGATTTGGCGCGGAGTTACCGGAGACCCCCATGGCCGGTGGGTGGATCCAGCCCTGCTCGACATCGGAAGTGATGAGGTGCTGGAGGCGGCCGAGGCCCGTCTTAGGGGGGCTGAATCTCGCCTACCGCGCTTTGACACGAAAGTGGTCACGAACGACACCGGCTCGTCGGGAAAACGTGTCGCTCGTGACCAGTTAGTTGTGGAAGGCGAGTAGTTACCGACCGAGGCCAGCCCGGTCGACTCGGCGGTGATAGCGCATTCCTGTCACCCCGCCGAGCAGCGCGCCAGCCAGGCTCGCAGCGACCACGCCGATAGCCACAATGAGGCCGGCCGTGGTGAGCGTGCCCTCGTTCACCGGGAACCGCGGGAAGCTGTTCACCTGAGCAAGGACGTCGAAGCGTGCGTCAACCAACCAGCCGGCAACTGCAGCCAGAATTGCCATGATCACGGCCCACAGCCAAACACCCAGGCCCTGCTTGAGCCCATTGAACCGAGCCATCCGCCCGGCCACGTAACCGCCGGCAAGGTAGGCAACGAAAATGATGGCCACGAGCAAGATGCCGCCAACCAGGCCGACCGACTCAGTCTGCGTCGCTGATGTCGTGGCTGCCTCGACGTCGCGGCTCAAGCCGAGTGCGGCCCCGACACCGGTAACAACAGCGGCCAGCAAGACGGCAGTACCCGAAGCAGTGAGCCAGCCGAAGAAGCAGCTGCCAAACTTCATCCCACCGAAGGCGTCCTTCTCTCTGCTCACCACCTCGCGGCGGTCTACGGCTGTAGTGTCGTCCGCCACCACACGGTCCGATGGAGTGCTGGTGACCGGGCGATCATCAACATTGTTGCTTCGGTCAGAATCGGGAGCATTAACTGAGTGACTCATGAGAAACCTCCTTCGGAGAAGGGACTTGACCTTCACCGCCTCGAAACCCTTACCCAACAGCTGTATCAGCAATCGCGGCCCTGATGCGCAAAGGAATCGATGCCCGCCGTGACGATTCCTGACAGTACGCCCGCTCCAGCCCTGAGGTGGGCCGTTCAGCTATTTCCTACCGCTGAGGGACCGCAACTTCCGCCGCTTCTTTGAATGCCAGGTCCCAGTCGTGAAGGAAACGCGGCAGGCCGTAGAGATCGAGTGCGGCACGTCGGGCGATCAGTCCACGATGTAGCGCCTCATCGGGATCGTTGAGCAGGGCTCGGGTCGCAGTGACGAGCTCGGTGATGTCGGTCGAGAGGGCACCGGCTTCGGCCGGTACTGCGCGTGAGACTTCCGTGGTGTCGAGGACCACGACCGGCATCCCGAGCATCATCGCCTGGATCAATGACAGTCCCAGTGAGGTCCACCGGTTGAGGTGGAGGTAGACGCGGCGCTCGGCCATGGCGTCATACAACTGGTTTGGGCTGAGGTTGCCGGCAAAGCAGACCCGCTGATGGCCTGAGCCCAATGCTTCAGGCAACTTGTCCGCGTCGATGCCGAACGCATCGACATCGAAGTCGGCGAAGCGGGTCAGCAGGTCGGTGCCGGTGACCCGCCAGCGTCGGACCGGCTCGTTAACTACGAAGGCCAGTCGCGGCAAGCGACCTGTGTACCGCAGGCCCGGGTCGGCCACCCCGTGCTCGATGACACGGGTAGGCGTAGCGCCGCAATCCCAGAACAACTGATTGAAGTGGGTCACGTGGACCAGGAGCATCCCAGGCTCGTCGGCGAGCGGGTGTCGGGTTGACGGCACCTCGGTCTTGGGAGTGTTGTGCTCCAGAAAGATCGCCGGCAGCTCGCGCCCCGGCCGAAGCCGCAGCTGTTTGGAACAGACGTCGATCTCCTCCAGCCGCTGCAGCAGCACGACGTCGGGCGGTCGGTCGCGCAGCTCTGCTGCCGTCACCTGATGCGCGTTGCTGGGCGGGGAGTCGCCGTACCGCGCAAGCCCGCCTCGTCCTGACGAGTCCGGCGGCAAGAACAGATATTCGTGCGTGCCGGCGACCAGTGAGTCCGTGTAGCCGCCATGCACATCCCACATCAGGATGCGCATGACAGACATCCCCTGTGCGGCAGGCCATGACTTTCACTGCGCCTAAGCCTTACCCCATTTTCAGAGCTGCTCGCGCATCGCGCGTAGAGTCCGGCGCCGTCGTCGTCGCTCGAAGAGGGAAGAACGCCTCTGCTCGCTCCTCCTCCGTGCGCCGGCGCGCGATTCCCGACGCTCGCAGCCCCCGACATGCGCCTCGATTACCCGCCACAGATTCGACGAAACGCCATCCGGGCCAGGATGGGGGTTCGTTGCGCTGGTCGGGGCGGGGCGAGCAGACTGAGCTTGGGCACTGTGACATCAGTGCATCCAGTGAGAGGGTGCCTGGCCATGTCCAAGCCGAGCGCTGAGGACCACAGCAGGCTGCTGCGCGACTACGCCGACGCCACTGAGCAGTTCAGGGCCACTAATGAGGTCCTCACCGCGCTCGGCCGGTCGACCTCCGACCCCGACGCGGTGCTGGACACCGTCGTCGAAAGCGCTCGGCGGCTCTGCCGGGGCCAGACGGCCGCGATCTACCTGATCGAGGGTGGCGCCTTCCGCCTGGCGTCCTCCGTCGGTCTGTCGCAGGAGTACGTCCGCACCGTGACGGAGTTCCCGATCGAGGTGAACCGTGGCACGGTTGTCGGACGGGCGGCTGTAGAACGCCGGATCCAGAAGGTCCGCGACGTGCTCACCGACACCGAATACGTGCGCAGCGACGTGCAGCAGACGGGCGGCATCCGGAGCTCGATGTCGGCGCCGATGCTGCTCGACGGCGAGGTAGTTGGGGCTCTATCCATCTTCCGCACCGAGGTCAACCCGTTCGACGACCGGGAGGAGGCGTTACTGGAGGCCTTCGCCGCGCAGGCGGCCGTCGTTGTCCACAATGTCCATCTGGTGAGGGCGCTGGAGGACCGGAGTGCGGAGCTGGTTCGGCGGGTCGAGCAGATGCAGGCCTTGAGCGACGTCGGCCAGATGGTCGGCTCCAGCCTGGTGCTCGACGAGGTGCTGTCCAACATCATCAAGAACGCGGTTCGCTTCTCCGGTTGCGACGGCGGTTCGGTCATGGAGTACGTGGAAGAAGAGCGGTGCTTCACAGTGCGCAGCGCGTACGCGAGCAGTCCGGAGCTGCTGGAGCGACTGCGCACCATCCGGATCGAACTGGATAGCACCCTGGTCGGCCGGGCGGCGCGGGAAGGCCACCCGATCGCCGTCCCGAGCTTGGACCCGGTCGACCTCGACCCCCACCTCCAGGTCCTGTACGACGACGGCTGGCGGTCGGTGCTCACCGTCCCGGTCCTTCGCGATGGCCACATCATCGGTGCTCTCGTGGTCCGCCGTCGCACGCCTGGAGAGTTCTCCGAGGAGACGACGGAGTTCCTGGAGACCTTTGCCAGTCAGTCGGCGATGGCGGTCTACAACGCCCAGCTGTTCCGCGAGCTGGAGCAGAAGAGCGCAGAGCTGCAGGTGATGAGCCAGCACAAGTCCGATTTCCTGGCCAGCATGTCGCACGAGCTGCGTACCCCGCTGAACGCCGTGATCGGATTCTCCGAGGTGCTGCTGGAACGCCTTTTCGGTGAGCTCAACGACAAGCAGGACGAGTACCTCCGGGACATCTTGAGCTCGGGCAAGCACCTACTCGCGCTGCTCAACGAGATCCTCGACCTGTCGAAGGTTGAAGCCGGCCGAATGGAGCTTGAGATCTCCACGGTCTCGGTGCCGGCGGCGATCGAGTACGCGATCTCGATGGTGCGCGAGCGGGCGGCCCGGCACCGGATCACGATCAACTCCTCGGTTGAGGGGACTATCGACCAGATCGAGTCCGACGAGTTGCGACTGCGTCAGGTCCTAGTGAACCTGCTGAGCAATGCGGTCAAGTTCACTCCAGATGGCGGACGGGTCGACGTCATGGCCGAGCGGGTCGGCAACGAGCTGGTGATCACGGTCCGCGACAACGGGCCCGGCATTGCACGAGAGGACTGGGAACCGATCTTCGAGTCGTTCCAGCAAGGTCGTCGCGGTGCCCCTAGCGAGGAGGGGACCGGGCTCGGACTAACACTCTGCCGCAAGATCATGACTTTGCTGGGTGGGCGAATTTGGCTCGAGTCCGAAGTCGGAGTGGGAAGTGTCTTCCACGTGGCCATGCCGTACGAGAAGAGCGTCGCCGAAGCCAGCATCGGTACCGGCAAGCAGGTCGACGGCCGCCGATCCGTGGTGATCATCGATGACGACCGGGCATCGCAGGAACTGCTGACGGCTTACCTGGTCGGAACCGGCGTACAGGTTGTCCGAGCACGCGACGGCGTCGACGGCCTCGAGGAGATCCGCCGACGACAGCCCGCGGCCGTGGTGCTGGACATTCTGCTGCCCGGCATGGATGGATGGACTGTGCTCGAGGAGCTGCGTAGCGATGAGTCCACCCGGGAGGTGCCGGTGATCATCGTGTCGATCCTGGATGAGAAGTCGCGTGGACTCGCTCTCGGTGCGGCCGGCTACCTGACCAAGCCGGTGAGCCGGGACGACCTGATCGAGGCCCTGCGCAACGTCAAGGTATTGAACGCATGAGCTCGGCGCGGGTCCTGATCGTGGAGGACAACCCACTCAACCTCAAGCTGGTGCGGGACGTGCTCCTGAATGCCGGCTTCGGCGTGATCGAGGCACGAACAGGCGAGGAAGGGGTGGAGCGGGCCCAGGACAGCCAACCGGACGTGATCTTGATGGATCTGCAGCTGCCGGGAATCAACGGAACGCAGGCGCTTCGGCAGATCAGGAACAACCCGAGGGGAGCCGACGTCCCGGTCGTCGCCCTGACTGCTTTCGCGATGGCGGAGGATCGCGACCGCGTCCTGCTCGACGGCTTCGACGGCTACCTCAGCAAGCCGATCAGCGTTCGTGATCTTCCGCAACAGGTCGCCAGTTTCCTGCACCGAAAGCGCGACGATGACTGAGACGATCACCATCTTGGCGGTGGATGACCAACCAGCGAACCTGCGTCTACTGGACGCCGTGCTCTCGCCGAGAGGCTACCGCGTAGTCCACGCGACTTCCGGTGAGCAGGCGCTCGAGCTGCTGCGGTCGTCGGGTGTCGACCTGGTGCTCCTCGACATCGTCATGCCCGGCATCGACGGGTACGAGGTGTGTCGACGGATCCGCAACGCGCCTGAGACTGCGTTTCTTCCGGTGGTGATGATCACTGCGAGCGGACATCAGGAGAAGAAGCGAGCTATTGAAGCTGGTGCGGACGACTTCGTCAGCAAGCCGTTCGATCAGAGCGAGCTGCTGGCCCGAGTGGCCTCGCTGGCTCGGGTCAAGCGATACCACGACACCATTACCCGGCAGGCGGCTGAGCTGGCCCAGTGGAACGCCGAGCTCGAAGCTCGGGTGAACACCCAGCTGGAGGAGCTGCAGCGGATGAAGCGGCTGCGACGGTTCCTCTCTCCTCAAGTCGCCGAACTGGTGATCAACTCTGGCGATGACTCCTTCCTGGGCAGTCATCGTCGCGAGATCGTCGTAGTCTTCTGTGATCTGCGGGGGTTCACGGCGTTCGCTGAGTCGAGTGAGCCCGAAGAGGTGATGGCAGTACTTGGGGAGTACCACGCAGCGCTCGGCGAGCTGATCTTTCGTTATGAGGGAACTCTGGAGCGCTTCACCGGCGATGGGTTGATGGTGTTCTTCAACGACCCGATTCCCCTCGACGACCCCGCCCGACGTGCGGTGGAGATGGCGCTGGCCATGCGTGATCGGGTTGCGGGGCTGGTTGAGGGCTGGAGCCGGCTCGGCCATGATCTCGGCTTCGGTGTCGGCATTGCTCAGGGCTTCGCGACCCTGGGCCGTATCGGGTACGAGGGGCGTTTCGACTACGCAGCAATCGGCACTGTCACCAACCTCGCGGCCCGGCTATGTGGCGAGGCCGATGCCGGACAGGTGCTGGTGTCGCAGCGAGTCTTTAGCGCGGTGGAGGACCTCGCCATCGGCGAGTCTGTCGGCGCTCTTGAGCTGAAGGGGTTCAGCAGGCCGATCCGCGCCTTTGGCGTGTCCCGCATGATCAACAACCCTGCGGAGGTGCCCTCGTGACCAGGCTGCAAACCGACCCTCGAAGTGCGGGGCAGCGTCTATCTGAGTTGGGCGAGGCGGAGCGGGACCGTCTTTTCTCCCGGTTGCAGGAGCGGATGCCAGCCGTCTGGGATGCCGTAAGACTCGGCCTCGAGGATGAGTCGGTCGTCGTGGTGCCTTCGGTGACCCTGGACCCAACGGTTCCGGGCTCAGGAAGCCTGTCGCAGGCGTTCGAGGAGCGGTTGTTGTTCTTGCTTCTGTTGTTGCGTCAACCGTGGTTGCGGATGATCTATGTCACCTCGATGCCGATCAAGCCGAGCATCATCGAGTATTACCTCGCGTTGCTGCCGGGAGTAATCCCGAGTCATGCCATGGCCCGATTGAATTTGCTCGCGGTCGGCGACTCATCGCCGCGGCCGCTGAGTGCCAAGCTGCTGGACCGCCCTCGGATGTTGTCGAAGATTGCCGCCATCATCCCGAACCGGCAGCGCTGCCACCTGATCCCGTACAGCACGACCACGCTGGAACGCGACATAGCACTGACCCTTGGCATCCCCATGTTCGGTAACGACCCGCGGCTCGCGGAGCTGGGGAGCAAAACGGGCTGCCGGCGGCTGTTCGCGGAGGAAGGAGTACAGCATCCGCTCGGCGCGGAGGATCTGCACAGTTTCGAGGACGTGACCGATGCGATCATGAAGATGCTCGAGGAGCGGCCGAGCATCGAGGAGATGATCGTCAAGCTGAACGAAGGTGTATCAGGAGCGGGTAACGCGCTGGTGGATCTGCGGGGTATCGCCGACACGGCTGGCTCGGATCGTCGTTCTGAGGTAGCGCAACGGGTCCGCTCGATGCAGCTGGAGTCACCCACGACAACGATGGCGGCCTACCAGGCGCAGTTCGAGCAGAACGGCGGCGTCGTCGAGGAGCGGATCGTAGGAGTGGAGCTCCTTAGCCCGAGCGTCCAGCTCCGTGTCATGCCCGACCGAAGCCTGG
>DATEWO010000062.1:0-33446 GCA_035257925.1 Propionibacteriaceae bacterium
GGAAGAAGCTCCGCAAGCCTGCGACCTTCCCCCGACTGCCGCCCGGCTCGGTCACGGTGGGCGGCTCCGAGGTCACCGTCTACACCTACGGTGAAGACCTCTATCGCGACATGCTGAACGCCATCAGCCAGGCCAAATCGCGGATCTTCTTCGAAAGCTTCATCTGGAAGGGTGACGCCGTTGGCCAGGCGTTCAAGGATGCGCTGATCGAAGCAGCCAATCGAGGCGTCAAGGTCTATGTCGTCTTCGACGAGTTCGCCAACTTGGTGGTGCCGCGCTCTTTCTTCGTCTTTCCCAAGAACATCGCGGTACGCCGCCATCCACTTATCGCATCCGGTTTTCGCTTCCCCCGCAACACCGGCCGCGACCACCGCAAGCTGCTGGTGGTCGACGACCTCGTCGCGTTCATCGGTGGCTACAACATCGGGAGCCTGTACGCGACCGACTGGCGTGATACTCATGCGCGGCTCACCGGGGACATTGTGTGGGACGTGCAGAACGCCTTCATTGACTTCTGGAATCTCTGGTCCGGGCGGCGCCGCGCCGCGTTGCCCGATTTCGGCAGCGCTACCTGGCAGCCGGACATGCGGATCCACCGGAACATGCCGCGCAACATGGTCTATCCCATTCGCGGTATGTATTTGAATGCCATCGACCGGGCATCCCACCACATCTACCTGACGCACGCCTACTTCATCCCGGACCAGGACATCCTGCACGCCCTGGTGCGAGCCGCCCGTAGAGGTGTTGACGTACGCATCATCATTCCCGCCGAGTCGAACCACATCGTGGCTGACTGGCTGTCCCGCGGTTTCTACAGCCAGCTGCTTCGCAACGGCGTACGGCTGTTTCTGTATCAAGGCGCCATGGTGCACGCGAAGACCGCCACCATCGACAGTCAATGGTCCACGATCGGCACCGCAAACATCGACCGGATTAGCCTGATGGGCAACTACGAGATCAACATGGAAGTCTTCAATCCCGCGGTGGCACGGCAGATGGAGGAGATCTTCGCGATCGACTCCTCCAACACCATCGAACTCACCCTGGCCGACTGGCAGCGCCGGCACGCCATGGTGAAGTTCTCCGAGACCGTCCTGACGCCGCTGCGGCCGCTCCTCTGAGCGCCTGGTTCAACCGAATTCTTGGTTATCACAGTCGCGAACCGCAGGTGCCAGCTCCTGGATCGCATCGGAGGACTCGGCGATGATCTCGATAAAGGCCGCGTCGTTCTCTCGACCTCGATCATTGACGCGCCCGGCCGGGTCAGCCATTGGTCCGCGACTGCTCCTGGAGTCTGGCGCGGATGATCTCCTCCACCAACGTCCTCGGCAGCGGCCGGTCAGCGCTGAAGTGGATCGTCGCTCCGGAGACTTTGTGCGTCTTGGTGATCTCGTCCTTCATAGCCTTGGCGAGCTGAGGGCTCATCGTAAAGAAGGACAAATGGTTCTCCTGAGCACCGAAACCGATCAGGTCAAGCCGCACCGCGAAGATCACCGCACCGCCGTAGGAGATCCGCTCCTGCACATCCGGCACACACGCCTTGATGATCTGCCGCAATTCTTCGAGCGTCCTTCGTTCCTGGTCCGGCAGCTCCGCCAGGTAGCTGTCCACCGCTTCCGGGTCATCCTTGTTCCGCGGCATCGGTTCGGCTCCTCCGCTCGATGTTGTCGGTCAGCGGGCAGGTCAGACGTTGACCGATTCCAGCGCTACTTCGCTGATTGGCACTACAGCCCTACGCTTGGCGCGCAGTGCGGCGACATAGAGGCCAGCAGCTGTGACCAGCAGGATAGCGATGTAGGTCGAAATCCTGACCACATCGGAGACGTCTAGTGCGCTGAAGAGCGTGCGGGTATTGGTCAACAAGATCACGCCGCCGACCGCCACGCCCAGCAGGTACGCAGGTGCGATCTTGACCAGGTAAGCGGCAAATGGCGCGGCGACGAGCCCGCCGGCCAGCAGAGCAAGGGCAAAGCCCCAGTGGATACCGGACGCGCCGATCGCGATGAGAAATCCGAGACTGGCAGCGCCGCTGACGGCGAACTCGGCCGTATCCACGGAGCCGATCACCTTCCGCGGCTCCAGCCGCCCGCCGCTGAGCAGCGCCGGTGTCGCAACCGGACCCCAACCGCCGCCACCGGTGGCATCGATGAATCCGGCAAACAGACCTAGCGGCGCCAGAAACTTGACAGTGAGCCGCTTCGTCAGTTGCGGCCGGACACCGACGATAAAGCGGACAATGATGTAGATGCCCAACGTGGCCAGGATGCCCGCCATGATCGGCGTCGCCCAGGCGGTGGACAAAGCGGCCAGGACCGTCGCGCCCAGGAATGCACCGACAGCACCAGGACCGGCGATTCTGGCTACCACTGGCCAGTCAACGTTTCGCAATCGCCAATGCGCGACGCCTGAGGCGAGATTGGTTCCGAGCTCGCTGAAGTGCACAGAAGCCGACGCGACAAGCGGCGTCAGACCCACCAGAACCAGCAGAGTGGATGAGGTCGCGCCATAGCCCATGCCGAGGCCGCCGTCAACTAGCTGGGCAAGCAGGCCCACCATTGCGAGAACAATGAGCTTGCGCACAAACTGTCCTTTTGACGTTTGCCTACAGGGTCGCTAGGGATTGGCGGAAACTCTACTTGTTCCCGCCTGCCACCGCTGGGCATGTGTCTCAGAAGCCGGACAAAGTCGAGGTCTGTCCTGATTTCGCATCACCGGTGAGTACAAAGTGCGCAAACAGCACTAGTTCGTCCTCAGGGGTGATGAGCTTTCAGGGGTCTTGCTCAACTCCAAGCTGAGGGATTCGCGACCAAAGTGGCAACCGGCTTCGGCATCTCGCCAGAAACCACATGTGCCAGTGTGACGCCTTCCAGAATCGCCCGCTCCGAAGCCCGCAAGGCTATCCAGACCTGCTGCAGAGCCGCTGCCGAGCCGACGTAGGCCAAGTTCTCTGGTCGACTGCCGCGTACGTTGGCAAGCTCGCCGTCGAGTGCCCGGATCACATCGGCGATGCTGATCATCTCGGCCGGCCGTGCCAGGCGATACCCACCCTCGGGACCACGCTGGCTGCGCAGCAGTCCAGTACGCCGTAGCTCACCGAGGATGCTTTCCAGGTATTTGTTGGGCAGACGCTGCGCTTCGGAAAGCTGCTCGACAGTACGCGGCGCGTCGGCGGCGGCCAGCTCCGACATCGCCCGAAGCGCGTAATCCACTCGAGCCGAAAGCCTCATTCGAGCAGACCTCTCTCGGCACTGCAATGTCCGGTCACGACTTCACCTCACGACCGACCTTACTGCCACAGCACAGCGACTACGGCGTTCGTCAGCGTGAGGCCGCCGATCAGCCCCCAGAGTCCGCGCGGGATGGAGGCGAACTTCCGGTTCTTCACCACCAGCAGCACCACAAACGCCGTCACCACGAGCTTGATGGCGATCTTGATGTGGTTAACCGCATCCGGCCCGATCTCCTCCAGCCAAACCAGCGCCAGACCTGTGATCAGAAGGGTCAGAGACCCGTGCAGCATCGCTGCATTGACCTCAGGCTCTTTCGACCTCAGCTGCAGAAGGACTCCGCCGAACAGTGCCGCGAAGCCGATCAAGTGAAGGAGCACCAAGATCTGGTGCGCGATCTGCATGGCCCGACACTAATGGCAATTTTTGGTTGTGCTCTTCTCGCGCGGCGCCCCGGGAGCTGGTGTCGTCGTCACTCTTCGCGAAACGACCGAAGTGGACTGTTGACTGCGTCCGCAAGCGTTTCGCTCATCGTTCCTCCGATCACCAGCGGGCGCCTACCGACGCTCGCAGAGCGGTTCGTTGGAACTCCTAAACGAGCCGTCGGTCAGTTGCCCAGCGGGTGAGTTGATGTCGGTTGGACAGCTGCAACTTACGCAGCACGCTGCTGACGTGCGTCTCGACGGTCTTGATCGAGATGAAGAGCTCTTTCGCGACCTCCTTGTACGCATAGCCGCGCGCGATCAGTCGGAGCACCTCACGCTCCCGCTGGGAGAGTCGGTCAAGATCTTCATCAACCGTCGCAAGATCAATTGACCCGGAGAAGGCATCCAGCACGAACCCGGCCAGACGGGGCGAAAAGACCGCATCACCCTCCGCAACTCGACGGATCGCATCGATCAGTTCACTGCCGCTGATCGATTTCGTTACGTAGCCCCGCGCACCCGCCCGGATCACGCCGATGACATCCTCAGCAGCGTCCGACACTGAAAGGGCGAGGAACTTTTGATCCGGATTCTTCTCATGCACCTTGCGGATGACCTCGACGCCGCCACCGCCGGGCAGGTGCACGTCCAGCAACACGACGTCCGGCTGGGTGTGCAGGATGACGGCGATGGCACGATCGGCGTCGGCCGCCTCGCCGACAACGGCCACGGATCGGCCGATTTCAGCCTTCACACCGGTACGGAACATGGCATGGTCGTCGACGATGACCACCCGGTAAGGACCGCGCTCGGCAGGTGCGCTCGAGACACTGGGCTCATTAGTCGTTGGCCGCAGGCCAGGCTGGTCGGGCGTTTCGTTCATCTGTTGATCTCCAGTCGTACCTCGGTGCCGTCGCCGGCAGAACGAATTGTGGCGGTGCCACCATGCCGTGCCATGCGATCGATGATGCTGCCCTTCACGCCCATCCGGTCCTCGGCCACGGCGTCCACGTCGAATCCGTGACCGCGGTCCCGGACGAAGACCTCGACAGACTCCTCATCGACCTCGGCATAGACATCGATCTTTTCGGCGCCAGAATGCTTGGCGGCGTTAACCATCGCTTCGCGTGCGGCACGTACCAGGGCCTGGATCTCCTCGGAGGTGTCGCAGTCGCCGACCATCACCAGCTCCACGGGAACGCCCCGTTCGTCCTCGACCTCGGCGGCAGCCGCTGTCAATGCAGCTTTGAGCGTCGCTTCAGGCAGCTCGTCGCCGTACAGCCAGTTGCGCAGCTCTCGCTCTTGCCGGCGGGCCAGCTGCTGCACCGCCTTGGGGTCGTCAGCCTGGCGCTGGATCATGGCAAGGGTTTGCAGCACCGAGTCATGCAAGTGGGCAGCCATGTCCGCACGGGCATCTGCGCGGACCTTCTCAGCTCTCGCCTGGTTGAGAGCCGAACGTGATCGGTGCAACCAGGGAGCGAGGACGATTGCCACGCCGGCGAGCGCAAGCATGGTCATCGCCATGACTTCGGGCAGATTGGCAATCTGTCCCTGCTGGGCGATCACGATGCCGAATGCTGCGCCGACCAGCCCCAGACCCACGATCACCCGGACCAGTGCCGGCCAGCCACCCCGAGCAACGAACGGAGCCAGCCAAGCCTTGCCGCCGGCTTCGTCGCGCCAGCGCTTCTGCTGTGCGGAGTCGGCCTGACGCCAGACCAGCGCGGCTCCAGCGCAAGCAAAGGCAACAGGCCAGAAGAGCTGAGAGCTGATACCCAGACCGGTGTTCTGCATGACCAACAGCAGCCCAACGCCTAAGGCGATGAGCGCCAGCAGCATGCCCCAGTCAATGCGCCGCTTCGGCCTGCTGGGGTCACGCATCCCTGCGCGACCCGCAGACTCCAGCCCAGGAGCCTTGACCGTCGATTCCGGCGGCAATAGCAACCACAGAGCCCCGTACGCAATGACGCCAAGGAACTGGAAAGTCGCCAAGGCTACAAAGGCGATCCTCACTGCCAGCAGCGGCCAGCCGAGATGCCTGGCCAGTCCGGTGCAGACTCCCCCTAGCCAGGCTCCCTCGACCACCCGGGTGGCCCGAGGCTTGTCCTCCGGAGCTGCTTGATCGGAGTCCGAGGCGCCATCATTCGCTAGCGATGCTGCTGCCGGCTGCGCTGCCTCCGTGGGACCGGAGGCCGATTCTGGACCGTCAGCGATTGCGGTCGCATCCTGCGTGGGTGGAGACGCGGAACCGGCAATGTCAGGCTCGAGATGGCTCGAGTCCGTGGCAGTCATGATGTCCTACCCTCACACGCGTGTTGGCCTACGACCAGCAGGGTGGCCCCCGGATTCTCCCTTAGCCGAACGCACTTAGACGTGGCGACGGCACGAACGGTTCCAGGTTCACGCCGAACAGTCGGGAGCATTGGGGGTCGTCCCTGATAGTTCGAGCGTAGTCCGGTCGGCAGGATGGAGCGCATGAGCTCAATCTGGACGATTCGTCGCAGTGCGACCGACGTCAAGCTCACAGGACTTTGCGGTGGTGTGGCTCGGTACTGGGGAATTGATCCGGTGCTGGTCCGGGTTGGTTGGGCTCTGCTGGCTCTGAGCGGCGGAATTGGGCTTGTCCTGTATTTGGCCGGCTGGCTCCTTATCCCGGTCGAGGGCAGTGAGAAAGCGCTGGCCGAGGACCTGATGGGTGAGTCGGTTCGGCGCTGGCCGAAGGAACTGTGGATCACCCTTGTGGTCGTGGCCAGTCTGGCAATGTTCACCATCTTCGGGTGGCTCAGCCCATTCGGCGTTGGTCCTGCGATCGTCATCGCCGTCATCTGGTACTTCGGCTTCTACAAAGGCCGCCATGGCAAGGCAAATAAAGTGCCCACGCCGCCAGTAGATGCCGGGCTGGCGTCGGTAGAGCCGCCTCGGCCTCAGTTCGTCCGATATCCCGGACCGCCGACGCCTTTCACCGAGGCCGCCGAGGCGTGGCAACGTCGGGTCGAGGAGCGCCTGCGTCAGGAGCCCGTTGCGGGTCGGACCGTCGCCACACCGCCTGACAACTGGCCAAGTCCTCCGCCAGCCAATGTGTCTCAGCCGACGCTAGATCCGGAGCCCGCTGAGCACACCGCGTTCTTGGCTGAGCCCGATCCAGTCGGCCTCTACGCCGAACCGGCGCCTGTTGCCGTGCCAGTGAAAATGTCGGAGACAAGGTCAGCCAAGCGACTGCGGATGATCTCATTGATCGCGCTCGGTCTGACGCTGTCCGGGCTTGGGGTAACCCAGGCTTTCGGCGTCGCGATTCCACTCTCCGCCTACCTCGCAGCCGCGCTGCTGGTCATCGGCATAACGTTGGTGGTTGCGACGCGGCTTGGCATGGCGCGCGGTCTGCTGCCGGTCGGTGCCTTGCTGGCGGTGGCAGTGCTGGTTGTCACCGCAGCCGGGCCTGCGCTTCAGCTTCCCGGGATGGCGACTTCCCATGTGTACACGACGCTCGCTGCGCTCCCTTCCGCCGGCGACTCAGAGGACTTCGGCAGGCTGACGGTCGATCTCAGCCAGCTTGCGGTCACGGCAGACACCAACTACACAGCGCATGTTGATCTTGGTCGGCTCGAGGTCACGGTGCCCGACGACGCCTACGTTGTCGTGAACTACACCGCCGACATGGGGGCGGTGCACGCGTACGGCAAAGAGATCAAGGCGGGCTCAGAGATCACAGGCCGAATCAACCCGCCCCAGCCAGCACAGCCCGGCCAGCCCGTCTTGACGCTCAACTTGTCGGTAGACGCCGGCAACATCCAGGTGCAACGATGAGAAAAACCTACGATGTCGTTGCCTTGATCTTTGGCCTGCTGTTCAGCTGCGTGGCCCTTGGATCGCTATGGCTAACCTTCGTCGGACCTCTCAATTGGCAGGTGATCAGGATCGTGGCACCCATGGGACTGGTCGCCGTTGGTGTTCTCGGCCTCGTCCTTTCCCGGAACCGTCAGTAGTACCTCCCCCATCGAAAGGTGCGTCATGAGCAGCCCCTACCCACCGCAGCCGCCCAAGAGACTGGAGCGCAGCAAATCCAACAGAATTCTGGGTGGCGTGTGCGCCGGTGTCGCGAACTACCTCAACATGGACCCGACGCTGGTGCGAGTGCTCACGGTGGTGATTTCACTGTTCACCGGCGTTCCCGTCATCCTTTACATCATCGCGTTGTTCGTGGTGCCCGAGGAAGGTTCGCAGCCGGCGTCGCCCAGCTATCCGCCGGTGTCAGGTCCGCAGGGCCAGGCCGCCGGCTTCCCCACTGCGCCGCCACAGACGGCCCAACCCGCCTACAGCCCATCGGGGATGTCCGGACCAACTCAGGCGTCTCAACCGCCAACACCACCAGTCTCCGCTGAAGACTCCGTCTGGGGCACTGAGGGAGCGCCCTGGGAACAGCGCCAGCCCGCCGCGGAGCCCACCAGGGAGCCTGCATTCGGTGCCGCGCCTCCGTCAGAGCCTGAGCCCGCCCCACTTCCGGCCCACGAAGCCGACGCCTTTGAATCCGTACCTGAACCTGAGGGTCCCGAGGTGCGGCCAGCAGGTACCGATAACCCTCCAACTGAGCCGGGTGGCGCGGCAGAATCCGCCGAACCATCCGAGGGTCGCCAGCAGCCAGACAAGTCCTAGCCGGCGTCTGGTCCCTACTCCCCATCACTGGGCGGCGCGGACCAGGTCGACGAAATAGCGGTGGATGCGCAAGTCGTCGGTGACCTCGGGGTGAAACGAGGTCGCCATGATGTTCTGGTGCCGTACAGCGATGATCTTTGATTCTCCGAGGCCGGGCGGAATGACCGCCCCGAGCACCTCCACGCCGTCATCGACGCTCTCCACCCATGGTGCCCGGATGAACACCGCATGGACTGGGCCGCCTGCAATGCCGTCAAGATCGACATCGGTCTCGAAGGACTCAACCTGACGACCGAAGGCATTGCGTCGTACGGTGATATCGAGTGCCCCGAAGGTTTGTTGATCTTCGGTGCCGTCCAGCACTCTCTTGGCGAGCAAGATCATCCCGGCACAGGAGCCGTACGCCGGTAGTCCTGCGCTCAGCGCCGCTATCAATGGCTCGCGCAGCCCGAAGGTACGCGACAGCTTGTCGATCGTGGTGGACTCACCACCGGGCAGCACGATCCCACTCAGCCCGGCCAGCTCGGCGGGTCGGCGTACCGGCCGGACGTCCGCGCCGCACGCCGTCAGTGCGCGAAGGTGCTCGGGTACGTCACCTTGCAGGGCGAGGACACCGACAATGGGTGGACGGCTCACCAGCCGCGTTGCGCTAGACGATGTGGCTGCGGAATGTCGTCGACATTGATGCCGACCATTGCCTCGCCGAGGCCTCGGGAGACTTTCGCGATCACATCGGGGTCATCATAGAAAGTGGTCGCCTTGACGATGGCTGCCGCTCGCTCCGCCGGGTTGCCGGACTTGAAGATTCCGGAGCCAACAAAGACCCCTTCAGCTCCAAGCTGCATCATCATGGCGGCATCTGCCGGAGATGCGATGCCGCCGGCTGTGAAGAGTACGACGGGCAGCTTGCCCAGTTGGGCAACCTCGGCAACCAGCTCGTAGGGCGCCTGCAGTTCCTTTGCAGCCACGTACAGCTCATCGGACGCCATTGTCGTGAGGCGTGCAATCTCAGCACGGATCTGACGCATGTGGGTGACGGCATTGGACACATCACCGGTGCCAGCTTCGCCCTTGGAGCGGATCATGGCCGCACCCTCGGCGATCCGGCGTAGGGCCTCGCCAAGATTGGTGGCACCGCACACAAATGGCACCGTGAACCGCCACTTGTCGATGTGGTTGGAGTAGTCGGCGGGCGTCAGCACTTCGGATTCATCGATGTAGTCAACACCGAGCGACTGCAGGACCTGGGCCTCTACGAAGTGGCCGATCCGGGCCTTGGCCATCACCGGAATGGAAACGGTCGCGATGATGCCGTCGATCATGTCCGGATCGCTCATCCGAGAGACGCCGCCCTGCGCACGGATGTCGGCGGGCACCCGCTCCAATGCCATGACGGCAACCGCGCCGGCATCCTCCGCGATCTTCGCCTGTTGCGGCGTGACCACATCCATGATGACTCCGCCTTTGAGCATTTCGGCCATGCCACGTTTGACGCGGGCAGTTCCGAGCAGGCCGGTAGGCGCGGTGGAGCTGGTGGTATCGGACACGGTCAAATCCCTCTTATTTGCGGTATTTCGCGACGGAGCCTGCTGCGGCGCGGAAGGCTCGCAACGATGCTTTCGTCCCTCAGTTTAGGTGCGCGTTGGAGGGCGTCGAGTTGATTTCCCACCACAGGAGCCAGCAGTTCAGTCGGCGCGCGAATACGCTCCGGATATGACACAACCGCACCACATGTCCAAGCCAACCGAGGCCGGGATGGCGCGATTTGCTTCGCTGCTCGATGAGCTGTCGAGTGAGCGAGATGTGGTGAAGGCCTCGATGTTCGGCCTGCCGGGGATCAAGCGGCGCGGCGGCAAGGCGCTCTGCGGACTGTACGGGAACGACATGATCTTCAAGCTGCAGGGTGAGGATCATGCCCGCGCCCTCAAGCTGAACGGCGCACACCTCTTTGAGCCCATGGCCGGGCGGCCGATGAAAGCGTGGGTACAGGTCCCTCCGGAGCATGAGTCGCAATACGCCGACCTGGGCCGTGCCGCTGAAACGAGCCTAGAGGCATGAGTTACCCGCCCCACCTAAGTGGCGGAACCGACTAGCTCGACCCTGACACCTGTACCTACATGCAGAATGCAGGCACTATTCCCATTCGATGGTGCCCGGCGGCTTGCTCGTGATGTCCAAAACGACCCGGTTCACCTCATCAACTTCATTGGTGATTCGGGTACTGATCCGTTCCAGCACGTCGTACGGAAGTCGGCCCCAATCCGCGGTCATCGCATCTTCGCTGGTCACTGGACGGAGCACGATCGGGTGACCGTACGTTCGGCCGTCGCCTTGCACGCCGACTGAGCGGACATCGGCCAACAGCACGACTGGGAACTGCCAAATGTCGCGATCCAGCCCGGCCGCCGTCAGCTCAGCTCGAGCGATGGCGTCCGCCTCACGCAAGACCTCGAGTCGTTCTCGCGTGACCTCACCAATGATGCGAATCGCCAGCCCCGGTCCCGGGAACGGATGCCGCCAGACGATTCCTGATGGAAGCCCGAGCTGCGCACCTACCGCTCGCACCTCATCTTTGAACAGCGTCCGCAGCGGCTCCACCAGCTGGAACTGCAGATCGTCAGGGAGCCCGCCGACATTGTGATGGCTCTTGATATTGGCCGCGCCCTCACCACCGCCGGATTCGACTACATCGGGATAGAGCGTGCCCTGCACCAAGAATTCGACCTCACCGGCCTCGCCGACCACCTCGCGGGCTGCCGCCTCGAACGTCCGAATGAACTCTCGGCCGATGATCTTGCGCTTCTGCTCCGGATCAGTAATCCCAGACAGCGCGGAGAGGAATTGCGCGGAGGCATCGACGACCTTCAGGTCGACCCCGGTTGCGGCGACGTAATCGCGCTCAACCTGCTCGGCCTCACTCTTGCGCAGCAGACCATGATCGACAAAGACACAGGTCAACTGGCTACCGACAGCACGTTGGACCAGAGCGGCCGCCACCGCGGAGTCGACTCCGCCTGAGAGCCCGGCGATGATGTGCTTGCCGCCGACCTGTTGCTGGATGGCCAGCACGGACTCATCGACGATATTGGCCGGTGTCCAATCGGGCGTGCAGCGGGCGATGTTGTACAAGAAGTGTTCCAACACCTGCTGGCCATGCTCGGTGTGCAATACCTCGGGGTGCCACTGAACGCCGGCAAGGTGCCGGTCGACATCCTCGAACGCGGCAACCGTGGCCCTCGCCGAGGTTGCAGTCACCCGGAAACCAGGCGGGGCTGCGATCACCTCGTCGCCGTGGGACATCCAAGCACTTACGGTGCCCGGTAGGCCGGCGAGCAGTGTGCTGGAATCGGTGAGCTTCACTGCCGTCCGGCCGTATTCCCGCATGCCGGTGTGAGCCACTGACCCACCGAGCACCTGGGCCATGGCCATAAAGCCGTAACAGATGCCCAGAACTGGGGTGTCGCCGTCAACCAGCGCCGCATCGAGTTGCGGCGCTCCCGGTTCGTAGACTGACGAAGGGCCGCCGGAAAGGATGATCGCCTTGGGCCGCCGCGCCAGAATCTCCGAGACCGATGCAGTGTGCGGCATGATCTCGGAATAGACCTTCGCCTCGCGTACCCGACGGGCGATCAGCTGGGCGTACTGGGCCCCGAAGTCGACCACCACCACCAGATCGTGATCTCGCCGGCTCATCGCGCGTCCTCTCCCCGGGACAGGTCCGGAAGCGATGAGTCTATGACCTCGCAGGTGCCGTGCGAGGCTCCGGTCACCGCGTTCTTGCGGCATCCTCCGCGAGGATGGCGTCGATCTGGCCGACAGCCTGCTTCAGGCCTTCCTCCATGCCCATGGCCAGGACCTGCTCCATTGCCTCGGCACTGGGGAAAATGCTCTGGACCGACATCCGGGTGCGCCCGCCGCCGATGTCCTCGATGGTCACTCGGGCGGAGTTGAGGGGCAGGTCGGTGTTCGGGGTGCCGTCCTCGTTGGCGAAGCCGTCGTTGAAGACCAGCCGATGCGGCGGCTCGGCCTCGAGAATCTCCCAGTAGCCCTTGGACTGGTCACCGTCGGGCCCGGTCATGTGGTATTGGACTCGGCCGCCAGGACGGAGGTCATGGGATGTCACGGTGGCGGGATAAGTCGGCGGTCCCCACCATCGCTCCAGCTGGCGAGGGTCCTCCCAGAGCTGCCACACCCGCTCCGCGGATGCGTCGAACTCGGCTTCCAGGGTCATTGACAGGGCTTCGGTGTCCTTCCGGACAGAGGTGACGGTCATCGGTCTTTCTCCTTTGTGTCGGTGACGAGGTCGGTCATGCGGTCGATCCGTCCTTGCCAGAGCTCCTCGTAGCGGTCGAGCAAGCGCCGGGCCACACGCAGGCCCTGGAGGTTGGTCCGGACCACCTTGCGCCGGCCGATACGTTCCTTGCTGACCAGCCCGGCCCGCTCGAGGATGGCGACGTGCTTCTGCACCGCCGCGAAGCTCATCGGGTAGTGGTCTGCCAGCTCGGCCACACCTTCCTCCGCGTCGATCGCCCGGCGCACGATGTCGCGCCGTGTCGCATCGGCCAGTGCGCCGAACGTGCGGTCGTAGTCGGGTGGAGCAATTTGCATTTGATACAACCGTATGGTTGTACGAAGGATCTGTCAACCGCTGCAAGCGACCGCCGTTTCAAGCTCGAAGATCGTGATTCGGCGCGTGACAGCACGCTGGCGCAGGGTTCCTTCAGTCGGACGACTATGCCCGACCGACCTTCTTTAAGACTCGCAACAGTCCTGTCATGGCCGAGGTGAACGATTTGCCGTCCATACCGTGGCTGGGGGCAAGCGGGATCCCTGTCTGCGTGGCGACCGACTGGACGTCGACGAACCGCCGGATGCCGTCCTGTCCTTGGCGCCGGCCAAGTCCTGAGTTCTTCATCCCGCCCATCGGCGCGTCGATGCTGCCGAGCGTTGCAGCAAAACCCTCATTGACATTCACCGTGCCGCATTTGATCTTGCTCGCCACGCGCCGCCCCCGATCGTGGTCGGAGGTCCAGACGCTGGCGTTGAGGCCATAGTCGGAATCGTTGGCTCGCGCCACTGCCTCGTCATCGTCGACGACCGAGTACACACTGACGACCGGGCCGAACGTCTCGTCGGTGTAGCACTCCATCTGCGGCGTCACCCCGGTCAAGATGGTGGGCTCGTAAAACAGCTCGCCGAGATCTTCGCGCTGCCGGCCGCCGGTCAGCACCGTGGCGCCCTTGGCCCTGGCGTCCTCGACGTGCGCGCTCACCCGCTTCAGCTGATCCTGGTTGATCAAACTGCCCATGTCGTGCTCGAAATCTGGTGCGTGGCCGGGCCGGATCGCCTTGGTCTGTGTGACGAACGCCCGGATGAACCGCTCGAAGAGCGGTTCCACAACGTAGATGCGTTCAATTGCCAAGCAGGTTTGGCCACTGTTGAAAAAGGATGCCCGCACCGCACCTTCGACCGCGGCCTCGACGTCTGCATCATCCAAGATCACCATCGGGTTCTTACCGCCGAGCTCCAGGGAACATCCGATCAGTCGTTCCGCGCATCGGGCGGCCACCGTACGTCCGATGGCGGTCGACCCCGTGAAGCACACATAGTCGCTGACGTTGATCAACTCAGGTCCCACCGCGGCACCACGTCCATGCACTACCTGCCATAGATCTGGAGGCAGGCCGACCTTGTGCAACAGTTCCACCGATGCCAGTGCGACCAGCGGAGTCTGGTGATCAGGCTTGAGCATGATCGCATTGCCGGCGACCAGAGCCGGCAGCCCGTCGCAGATCGCCATAGTCAGTGGATGGTTCCACGGCCCGATCACGCCGACGAGACCCTTCGGAACGTAATGCCGGTCTACCCGGGTCAACAGCGGCAAGATTCCGTTGCCGCGCTCTGAGTGCAGATACCGGCGCGCAGTACGTCCGTAGTAACGAGCGGTGAGCGCAAGATGGAACACCTCGTTTGCCGCACTCAGCCGGTCCTTACCGAGCGACTGCAGCAGGTCGATGAAGTAATCGCGCTGATCCAACAGATGATCATGAAAATCGAGAAGCAGTTGAGCCCGCTCATTGATTGGTCGAGCGGCCCATTCAGCCTGGGCCCGGTGCGCGAGCTGGGCGCCCACCTCGACATCTGCGGATGTGGAGGTCGGCAGCTCGCCCATCACCTCACCAGTGATCGGTGAGCGCAGCTCCATGGCCGGCCCGGTCGCCGTGAGCAGCGCCCGCAGCCGCAGCAGGTCTGAAGATGGAACAACTGCTACGTCGGTCATGGGGCCAGAGTAGTGGCGGACCTGTTCCCGAGCGTCGGTAGCGCGAGCGAATTCAGCAGGGCCTGGTGGCAGCATTCGGACTATGGACTGTGACGTCATCGTGGTCGGGGCCGGCCTCTCTGGTCTGGTCGTGGCACACGAGCTGGCCGCGGCCAATCGGTCGGTCATCGTGCTGGACGCCGAGCCGCTCGGCTCACTCGGTGGTCAGGCGTACTGGTCGCTGGGAGGTTTGTTCATGGTGAATTCGCCTGAGCAGCGACGGCTCCGGATCCATGACACGGAAGAGCTCGCCCTGGCCGACTGGTTGGGCAGCGCCGGCTTCGACCGATTGGAGGACTACTGGCCGCGACGCTGGGCCGAGGCATATGTGCACTTTGCGGCGGATGAGCAGCGCGGCTGGCTTCATGACCTGGGGGTTCGCTGGTTCCCGGTTGTCCAGTGGGCCGAACGAGGCGGTTACGCAGCCCCTGGTCACGGCAACTCCGTTCCGCGTTTCCACATCGTCTGGGGCACCGGTCCTGGGTTGGTTGAGCCCTTCGCCGGCAGCGTCATGAACTCGAACCGAGTGCGGATCCGGTCTCGACACCAGGTCACCTCGCTGCAGATCGACCACTCTGGAGTACGCGTATCTGGACGGGTCCTGGAGTCGACAGATGTGCCTCGTGGGGTCCGGACCTCGCGGACCGGGGTCGGTGAGTTCAGCCTCTCCGCCCAGGCCGCCGTCGTGGCCAGCGGCGGAATCGGCGGGAACTTTGACCTCATCAGAGAGAAATGGCCCGCCGAGTGGGGTCCAGCGCCACAACGCATGATCGCCGGCGTGCCCGACTACGTTGACGGGTCGATGCTCACGATCACCGAAGCTGCGGGTGGTCGGGTGATCAATCCCGATCGCATGTGGCACTATCCGGAGGGAGTCGTGAACCACTCACCTATCTGGAGCCACCACGGTATTCGGATCCTGCCTGGGCCATCGGCGTTGTGGCTGGATGCCCGAGGGGAACGCTTTCCGGTGCCGCTGTTTCCGGGCTTCGATGCGCTCGGCGCGCTGCGGCATGTGATCAAGAGCGGCTACGACTACTCCTGGTTTGTGCTGGACCAAGCCACGGTGTCGGCTGAGATCGCACTCTCCGGATCGGAGCAGAACAGCGACTTGACCGGCAGGAATCTGCGACTGCTGGCGGGCCGGATACGGCCCGGCCCGACACCGGAGGTGCGGGCGTTCCAGGAGGTCGGCGTGGACTTCGTCTCGGCTGGATCAGTACCGGAGCTGGCCGCTCAGATGAATCAACTAGTCGGTGAGCATCTCATTGACGGCGAGGCGCTGCGGGAGGTGATCGAGGTGCGGGATCTCCAGGTGCGCAGCGGGCTCGGAAAGGACCCACAGGTAGTGGCAACCGCCGCGGCGCGGCGATTCCTCGGTGATCGGTTGCTGCGGGTGGTGGCGGCGCATGAGTTGCTCGACCAGAAGGCTCCTGGCACCGGCCGGGCCGGATCGGGAGGTCCGCTGGTTGCGATCCGACTTCACATCTTGACCCGCAAGACCCTCGGCGGATTGGAAACCGACCTTGACGGACGTGTCATGCGAGCGGACGGTTCGGTGCTCCCGGGCGTGTACGCCGTAGGCGAGGCGGCCGGCTTCGGCGGCGGAGGCGTCCACGGCTACCGGGCGCTCGAAGGCACCTTCCTCGGCGGCTGTCTGTTCTCGGGCCGTACCGCAGGACGGGCGCTGGCTGCCAGCCTGTGACTCAGCAGGCCCACAGCGCACCTCGTGTCAGGGGTCGCGACGATTCAGCGCCGCCTTGTGGTGGCGTACTACTTCGGCAACCACGAAGTTCAGAAACTTTTCGGCGAACTCGGGATCGAGCCTGGCGTCTTCGGCGAGCGCTCGGAGCCGTGCAATCTGTTCGGCCTCCCGCACTGGATCGGCTGGCGGCAGGCCATGCGCCGCTTTCAGCTCGCCGACTTGCTGAGTGACCTTGAAACGCTCAGCGAGGAGATGCACAAGGGCCGCATCCATGTTGTCGATGCTCATCCGAAGCCGCAGCAACTCCTCGGCGACCGGGTCAACCATGGCGCTCAGCCTAGCCAGCTAAACCTGTGTGATAACGCATGTGAGCCGGCTGCGGTCACTCGACCGTGAGCACAGTGAGTCGCGCAAAAGAAGGCTCGACGCTGGCTGCGGGCGAGGAGCTGTGTGAGAAATCAACATCTGCGGCGCGACCGAACTGCGCTGCCATCCCTGACTCAGCCATGGGCGGCACTCGCCGCAGCCTTGGTCCTTCCTGCCGGATGTGCCAACCAGATTGCCGACACCGATCTCACCAACGTGGTGAACGACGGATCAGGCTCGACCGTCACCTGGCGGCTGACCTGTCATCCGCCAGGCGGTACGCACCCGAATCCAGAGGCAGCTTGCCGCGCGCTCGAGACCAACGGCGCAACGGCTCTGCCGTCGGTACCCGGAGACAAGGCATGTGCGCAGATCTACGGTGGCCCCGAGACGGCCAGCATCACAGGCACCTGGCAGGGCGAGCAGATCATGAGCAGCTTTGCACGTAACGATGGGTGTCAGATCAACCGCTGGAAGCTGATGGAGGGACTGCTCCCACCGGGTGGAAGTTAGTTAGCCGACGACGATTTCGACCCGCTGGAACTCCTTGATTTCGGTGTAGCCGGTGGTCGCCATCGCCTTGCGCAAGGCTCCAACCAAGTTCATCGTCCCGTCAGGAACCGTGGACGGGCCTAGCAGAATGTGCTGCAGATCGCCGATCGTCGAGAACTTGGCCCGCTCGCCTCGTGGCAGCTTGTCGTGCCACGCCTCGGGTCCCCAGTGGAAGCCGCGACCTGGCGCCTCCTTTGCCCTGGCCAGCGGCGAGCCGACCATGACGGCATCAGCACCGCAGGCGATCGCTTTAGCGATATCGCCGGATCGTACGACAGAGCCGTCAGCGATCACGTGCACGTAGCGACCACCAGATTCGTCGAGATAGTCGCGCCGCGCCGCCGCCACATCAGAGACAGCCGAGGCCATCGGTACCGCAACGCCCAGCACCGACCGGCTGGTGGATCCAGCTCCGCCGCCGAATCCGACGAGGACGCCGGCTGCGCCAGTACGCATCAGGTGCAAGGCGGTCTGATACGTGGCGCAACCGCCAACAATGACCGGGACGTCCAGCTCGTAGATGAACTTCTTCAGGTTGAGTGGCTCCAGCAGCGAGGAAACATGCTCGGCGGACACGGTAGTGCCGCGGATGACAAAGAAGTCGACGCCGGAATCGACCACGGCTTGCGCGTACGCCTGAGTGTTCTGCGGTGAGAGCGCAGCGGCAGTCGGCACTCCCGCTTCCCGAATCTCCGCGACCCGTTTGCCGATCAGCTCAGGCTTGATCGGCTCGGCGTAGATCTTCTGCATCTGACGGGTCGCCTCGATCGGATCCTCGATCGCAATGATCTCCTCCAGCTTCGGCTGGGGGTCGTCATAACGGGTCCACAATCCTTCGAGATTCAAGACACCGAGCCCACCCAGCTGGCCGATCTTGATGGCGGTGGCTGGCGACACTACCGAATCCATGGGCGCAGCGATCACTGGGAAGCCGAAGGTGTAGGCGTCGATCCGCCATTGCAGCGAGACCTCCTCCTCGCCGCGGGTACGTCGCGACGGGACGATGGTGATGTCGTCAAAGGCGAACGCCTGCTGGGCACGCTTGCTGCGGCCGACGTCAAACATGTCTACTCCCTTGCATACGGGTGATCATCGATCCGGCGCATGATCATGATCAGCGCACTCCCGTACTCGTGTTGTCCGTTCGAAGCCTCAGCCTGAATAGTTGGGCGCCTCGACGGTCATCTGGATGTCGTGCGGGTGGGACTCCCTCAAACCGGCGGAGGTGATCCGGACGAATGAACCGCGCTCCTGCAGTTCGGGAATCGTCGCGGCTCCGGTGTAGAACATGGCTTGGCGCAGGCCGCCGATGAGCTGGTAGGCAACCGCGGCCAACGGACCCCGGTACGGAACATGACCCTCGATGCCCTCCGCGATCAGCATCGAGTCCGACGTGATGTCGCTCTGGAAGTAGCGATCTTTGGAATAGGAAGGGCCGCTGCGACCGCGAGAGGCCATGGCGCCGAGCGATCCCATGCCGCGATAAGACTTGAACTGTTTGCCGTTGATGAAGATCAGCTCACCGGGGCTCTCCTCGCAGCCGGCCAGCAGGGAGCCGAGCATCACCGTGTCGGCACCGGCTACCAGCGCCTTGGCGATGTCGCCGGAGTACTGCAGGCCGCCGTCACCGATCAGCGGCACACCCGCCGGGCGGCAGGCCAGGGAGGCGTTGTGGATCGCCGTTACCTGTGGAACTCCGACACCGGCTATCACGCGTGTGGTGCAGATGGAGCCCGGGCCGACTCCGACCTTGACACCGTCCACGCCAGCTTCTACGAGAGCCTTGGCTCCGGCGTAGGTCGCCACGTTCCCGCCGACGATGTCGACCTTGGCCGCGGCAGAATCGGCCTTCAACCGGCGCACCATCTCCAGCACGCCCTGAGAATGGCCGTGGGCGGTATCGACCACCACCAGGTCGACACCTTCCTCGATCAGCGCCATGGCACGCTTCCAGGCGTCTCCGAAATATCCGACCGCGGCGCCGACGCGCAGCCGACCTTGATCATCTTTGGAGGCGTCCGGGTACATGCCGGACTTGACGAAGTCCTTGAGCGTGATCAGACCTTTGAGTCGCCCTTGATCATCGACAAGAGGCAGCTTTTCGATCTTGTTCTGCGCCAGCAGCCGCATCGCATCGTCGCGGCTGATTCCAACCGGACCGGTGATCAGCGGCATCGGAGTCATCACCTCGGCCACCGGCCGCGCGGGGTCTGTCTCAAAGCGCATATCGCGGTTGGTAATGAGACCCAGCAGCCGCATTTCACGGTCCACCACGGGAACGCCAGAGATGTGGTACCGAGCGCACATCGCGTCAGCTTCGCCGATAGTGGCATTCGGGGAGATCGTTATCGGCTCGTCGATCATGCCAGCCTCGGAGCGCTTGACCACATCCACCTGATGCGCCTGATCCTCGATCGAGAGATTGCGGTGGATGATGCCGAGCCCGCCCTGCCGGGCAATGGCGACTGCCATTCGGGCCTCGGTCACGGTGTCCATCGGCGAGGAGATCAGCGGGACCTTTACAGCGATGCGCTTGGAGACGCGGGATTCGGTGCTGACCTGTGACGGAACGATGTCGCTCTCGGACGGCTGAAGCAACACATCGTCGAAGGTCAGCCCGAGCGTCTCGAAGGCATGCGGCACACCAATTGGACTGAGATCACCCGAGGACGGCAACACGGCAAGGCCTTTCACCTGAGGCAGGTAGATGCACATGTTAGCCGAGCCGACAGACAGCAGCTTCCCGCCACGGGACATGGTCTTAGGCTCCGAGCTGTCGGATCGGTTGCGGTGCTAGGAGCCGGGAGCCGGTGGGCGTCCGGTGTTGCGCAGTGTTCCCACCCGGTCCAGCACCCGATACCAGAAGGGTGCGCCGAGTGCAGCCGCTCCAACTGAGATCAGCAGGCCGAGAATCTTCAGCGGCCAGCCCCAGATCCCAACCACTAAATTGGGCGCCGACCAGCCCAGTGGAATTCCGATCGTTTCCAGGAGATTCGCGGCCTCGGCCGCGCACTGGGTCTCATCGCCCGATGTGCTGCAGAAGCCTTGATCATTGACTTGCTGTACCACGACGGCCTGAACTGCGCTGCTGGCATAGAGAGCGCGGGCAATGGCAATACTGTCCACATTGGCAGCACAGACCACCACGATCGCGATGATGATCACCCAACGTTTGGCCCATCGCTTGTACGAGCCGGTGACACGATCCATTTCACCGTCAAACCACGCCTGAAGGCAGCCGATGAATGCGTCAACCTCACCCTTCGCACTCTTGAGGATGCTGGAAAGCGATTGCCGCAGCTGGGGTGAATTGTGCAGCGCCCCTACGCCCGCCTCGATGTCGGCCAGCGTCGGCTCCACAGAGCCGGGTGTCAGCAGGTCGACCACAGTCCGCGCGAAGACACTCGAAGGCAGATAGGAGGGATTGCGAGTCGGCCTACCTAGTGAGGTTGCATGTCGAAACGGCTGAACCAGCGGATGGCCCATGACATCGCTCAACGTGATGGTGTCCCGATGTATTGGCCACTCAGCCGGCAGCGCGGTCTCGGCCTCACCGGGTGCAGCCTTGGCCGGCTCACCGGGGGGCGTGGGGACTGGGGCGTGCAGCATGGTGTCGTATCGCTGCTTTTCGTTCATGCCGTTGAGGAGTACGGTCTGGGCGGTAGCCGGCATGCGCTGCACCTGATTCCAATTCGACGCCGCAACATCGGCAGGCTCCACGTCGTCAATAAGGTCCCGGATGCCACGAAGCAGGTACTTCGCCCGCTTTTTGACCCAGTTGGCGATCATTTCGACGAGCCCGCTGCACAGCAGCGCGAGTGCGTAGAAGAGAAAGACCAGTCCAAGGACAGTGTTCAGCACGGCGCTGTCGGTCATTCGTTCACCCTTTGGTCCTGGGGCCCGGTGAGGGGCGACTGGCGCCGCGAGGCCGGGGTTGGGCTCACGCTACTGAGGCCCGCGACGTTCCAGCGGGAACAGGGAGATGATCGGCGTTTCTCGACAACGGGAGCCGACAGGACGACTCTGGTCTACCGCTGCTTGAGGTTGCTGGTGGCTGGTCCCTCGAGCACCGTCCCATCTGCGGCGAACCGGGAGCCATGCAGGGGGCAGTCCCAGGACTTCTCAAGATCGTTGAAGCGCAGAATGCCACCGAGGTGGGTGCAAATGGCAGAGAGGGTGCAGGTCCGGCCATCGACCGTCGAAATGGCCACTGGCTCACCGCGTTCGGCCCTGACAACTCCGGTGCCCTCGGCCGGCGTGCGTTCCTCGTCTTTCAGCGGGTGAAGCTCCGCACTCAACCATCCCTGGGCCGCTGCAATGCCCATCGCGGCGTTGGCGCGGAAGTACCGGACAGCGCTTGCCGGCTTGCTCACCCGAGTCCCCAGAGTGCGCGCCCAGGGCGGCTCGTTGTCCAGGATTTCCCCGCTGATGCGCATTGCGGCCGCTACTGAATTCGTCATGCCCCACTTGCTGTATCCGGTGGCCACATATACGTGACCACCACCCCTGGGCAGCTTGCCGACAAACGGAACTCCCCCGTGCGCCTGGTAATCCTGCGCAGACCACACGTGGCTGCGTTCGGCGCCCTCGAACCACCGGCGGGTCCACTCTGTTAGATCGGTGATCAGTTCCGACGGGTTCATCGAGTGGCGGCCCACCGGGTGCCCATTGCCGCCTACCAGCAGCAACTCCTCGCCAGCCTGGAGCGCGGTGCGCAGCGAACGGGTCGGGGAGTCAGCCGAGATATACATGCCTTGCGTGATCTGTGTCACACCCCGGAATGCGAGCGCGTACGAGCGCTGTGCGGTGACCTTGGTGAAGTACAGCCCGCGGTCGAGGAAAGGGATGCCGGTGGCGAGCACCACATCGTCAGCCGTGACATTGCCGGACGAGGTGGTCAGCTGGCTGCGCTCGTCTCGGGTAACCCGAGTGACTCGGACCCTCTCGTTCAGGATGCCGCCGGCAGCGCGCAGCTCCCGGGCCAGAGCTGCCAGAACCTCCATCGGATGAACTTGCACTTGATTCGGCAGGCACACCGCAGCGTAGGTCGGATAGGGCAGCTCGACCGCGTCAGTCATCTCCACCGGCAGTCCGAGCCGTCGGGCAATGTCGAATTCACGACGGACCGCGGACGCGCCCGACTGCGTTCCCGCGTAGGTATAGGCGTTCCGGTACTGCATCTGGACGGCGTGCTTGCCGGCGTACTCCGCCAGCCATTCCTGAGCTTCGCGATTGCCTTCCACGTAGGCAGCCGCCACATGCTCGGTATGGTTCGCCACGATGGTGGAGAGCCGAGTCCCCTGCAGCAGGGTGACCTTGGCGGTGGAGTGGCCGGTGGTCACAGCGCCTACGGAACGAGCTTCCAGCACGGCGACTCGACGGCCAGCGCGGGCGAGCAACAGGGCGGTGGCTAAACCGGTTAGCCCTGCCCCGATGACCGCGACGTCGTAATGGGCATCGCGGTCGAACTCGTCAGTCTCGATAGGGGCAGGAGGGTCGAACCAGACAGAGGCAAGGCCGTCGCTGGACACAATCTGTTGGGTACCCCGTTCCGGGTTGCTCAACCCAGAACGCAAAGGGCCTTCCTCGAATGGAAGGCCCTTTGAGTTAGAGCTGCACGTGACTCCCGTCAGTGAGAATGGCTATGGCCGGCCGGCGCCGACTCGTCCTCCTCCTCGGGCTTCTCCACCACCAGGGTCTCCGTGGTGAGCAGCAGTGAGGCGATCGAAGCGGCATTGGCCAGCGCGGAGCGCGTCACCTTGACTGGATCGATCACACCGTCGGCGTACAGGTCGCCGTACGTGCCGGTGACTGCGTTGTAGCCCTGCCCGGGCTCAAGCTCGGCCACCTTGGAGGTCACGACGTAACCCTGATCACCGCCATTCTCGGCAATCCAGCGGAGTGGCTCCGCCAACGCCCGCCGGACGATGTTGACACCGGTCCTCTCATCATCGGTGAGGCCCAAGTCGCCGTTGAGAGCCGCCGCGGCGTGGATGAGCGCGGAGCCACCGCCGGCGACAATGCCCTCTTCGATCGCGGCACGCGTGGCCGAGACGGCATCCTCGATGCGGTGCTTCTTCTCCTTGAGTTCCACCTCAGTGGCTGCGCCGACCTTGATCACACACACTCCGCCGGCGAGCTTGGCCACCCGCTCTTGGAGCTTCTCGCGATCCCAGTCGGAGTCTGTACGTGCGATCTCGGCCTGCAGCTGTGCCACCCTGGCCTTGACCTCGCTGCTGTCGCCAGCACCGTCGACGATCGTGGTGTTGTCCTTGGTCACCACAATCCGACGAGCACGACCCAGGACGTCCAGACCCACCTGGTCGAGCTTGAGGCCGACCTCGGGTGCGACGACCTTGCCACCGGTCAGGATGGCAATGTCCTCGAGCATCGCCTTACGGCGATCACCAAACGCGGGGGCCTTTACGGCAACCGAAGTGAAGGTGCCGCGGATCTTGTTGACGACCAACGTGGACAGCGCCTCGCCGTCGACGTCCTCGGCCACCAGGAAGAGCGTGCCCGAGGCGCCGATGACCTTCTCCAGCAGCGGCAGCAGATCGGTCATCGAGGAGATCTTGCCGGAGTTGATCAAGATGTAGGGATCGTCGAGGACGGCCTCCATCCGCTCCGGATCGGTGACGAAATACGGCGACAGGTAACCCTTGTCGAACTGCATTCCCTCGGTGAACTCGAGCTCGGTACCCATCGTCTGCGACTCGTCGACCGTGATGACGCCGTCCTTGCCCACCTTGTCGAAGGCCTCGGCGATCAAGCGGCCGATCTCGTCGTCACGCGCCGAGATGGTGGCGACGTGCGCCATGTCCTCGGTGGTTTCGACCTCTCTTGCGTTCTCTCGCAGGCGTTCCTCGACCGCATCGACGGCGGCGTCGATTCCGCGCTTGAGACCAACCGGGCTGGCCCCCGACGCGACCGCGCGGAGACCTTCGTGTACCAGTGCCTGAGCGAGCACTGTTGCTGTCGTGGTCCCGTCACCGGCGACATCATTGGTCTTAGTTGCGACTTCCTTGGCTAGTTGCGCACCAAGGTTCTCGTATGGGTCGTCGAGCTCGACATCGCGCGCCACGGTCACGCCATCGTTGGTGATGGTCGGAGCGCCCCACTTCTTGTCGAGGACGACGTATCGGCCCTTGGGCCCCAGGGTCACCTTGACGGTGTTGGCGAGGGCGTCCACGCCACGCTCAAGCGCCTGGCGTGCTTCCTCGTCGAATTTGAGGATCTTTGCCATAGGTGCAGATCCCCTTACTTGGTGACAACCGCGAGGATGTCGCGGGCATTGAGGAGCAGCAGCTCCTTACCGTCGTACTTGACCTCGGTGCCTCCGTACTTGCTGAAGATCACGACGTCACCCTCGGAGACATCGAGCGGGACGCGGTTGCCATTGTCGTCGACGCGACCAGGACCGGTGGCGAGCACCTTGCCCTCCTGGGGCTTCTCCTTGGCGGTGTCGGGAATGACCAGGCCGGAGGCCGTGGTCTGCTCTGCTTCGAGCGGCTCGACGAGGATGCGATCCTCGAGCGGCTTGATCTTGGCTGTCACGTCAAATCCCTTTCACACGTGATATGTCCGGATATTTACTGGTCGAGATGTCGTCGCGGTGCCATCTCGGCCGCCAGCACGAAGCTGGCACACTCCTAAGGAGAGTGCTAACCAGACATTAGCACTCGACAGTTATGAGTGCCAGCAGGGGACGCCAGCCGCCGCATTGCGGTTGAGGACGAACTCGATGTGATGTCACGCCCGCTCGACGATTACTGCGATGGCCCCACTCGGCGTCCGTGTCATCACCATGGTCGCGCTCCTCGGTCCAGCCAACCGCAGCCGCCTTCGTAATTCCGCAGGGTCGATATCGACGCCACGTTTCTTGATCTCCAGAACACCGATCTGCGCCTCCCGCACCCAGGTACGCAGCGCTTTGAGATGGAAGGGCAGCTGCTGTCGAACCTCAAATGCCGCCGCGAAGGGTGTGCTGCAGAGTCGGTCGCTCGTGAGGTAGGCGATCTGCGGGTCGAGGACGCCTGCGTCGAGCTGAGCACCAAGCTCGGCCATAACGCCAGCTCGGATGACAGCACCGGCAGGTTCGTAAAGATAGCTACCCAGATCCCGTACCGGCAGCGGCGGCGCCGTCGTCGCGATCAGACGTGCGTTGGGCATGATCAGCGCCGAGCGCTGTCCGGGCGTGGCGCCAGAGCCTGCCCATAGTCCAGCCTCGACCGTCTCCCCACGATGGGTGATCCATTCGGCCTCCGCTGCCTCGGGAATCAACGCCCGCGGCAGTGCCGGGCCGAGTTTGACGCCGGCGGCTTGCTCGCCATCGAGCAGTCGCATGACGGTCGACCAGCGCGGCTCAAAATCCTCCACTCGCCATACCCGTCCATGATCGTTACGACGCGCTGGGTCGCAGAACACCGCCACCCCTGGCCTGATCAGGTGCTCGGCCACCTCGTTGGCATCGGCGCAGATCACTTCCGCCCGGCCCGCGAGGTTTGCCTGTGCCACCTCGGCTGTCTCGGGATCGACCTCGACTGCCACGACATCCAGACCCGCCCGGGCGAACGCGATGGAGTCGGATCCGATCCCACAGCCCAGGTCGACCACCTTGTGCACACCGGCCTGGAGGAACCGGCTCGCGTGGTGGTCAGCAACCTCTGGTCGCGTTGCCTGCTCCAAGCCGGCTCTGGTGAAGAACATCTCAGCGGCGGCATCGCCGAACTTGGCCCTTGCCTGCCGGCGCAGGGCGGCTTGGGTGAGAGCAGCCACTGCAAGTTCAGGACCATAACGGGCGCGCATCCGCGAGGCGGCCGCCAGGGACTCAGGATCCTCCTCCGACATTGCGGCTACCAGGGCATCCTCGGTCAGTCCGAAAGGAAGCCGAGCTCTAGACAAGGATCTTGCTGACCGGAAGTGACGAGTCAGCTCCAATGTCCAGGGCAGACGGCTTGCCACCGGCAGCGACGATTTCAGCTCCCAACACCGCGATCATGGCGCCGTTGTCGGTGCAGAGGTTGGGCCGCGGCGTACGCAGCGAGATTCCCTGTTCGCCCGCTCGTTCGGCCAGCAGTGCTCGCAGCCGCCGATTTGCAGCTACGCCGCCGCCAATCAGCAGGGTGGTCGCTCCGGTGGCAGTGCAGGCATCCAGAGCTTTCGCGCTGAGCACATCGCAAACCGCCTCCTGGAAGCTCGCTGCCACATCGGCGACCGGGACGTCGAGCCCGTCGCGCCGCCTGGCCTCGACCCAGCGAGCCACCGCGGTCTTGAGGCCCGAGAAGGAGAAATCGAAGCGGTGCCGCTCCAAATCCTTGCGGGCGGTGAGGCCTCGCGGGAACCGGACATAGCTGGGGTCGCCGGTGGCAGCCTTGTCGATGTAGGGGCCTCCGGGATACGGGAGACCAAGCAGCCGCGCGATCTTGTCGTACGCCTCCCCCGCCGCGTCGTCGATCGTCGAGCCAAGCTCAACAATGCTGTCCGCGATGCTCTCCACCTCTAGCAGCGAGGTGTGGCCGCCGGACACCAGCAGCGCAACGCATCGCTCTGGGAGCGGCCCGTGCTCCAGCAGATCAACGGCGACGTGCCCGACCAGATGGTTGACCCCGTACAACGGCTTGTTCAGTGCGTATCCGAGCGCCTTGGCGCTGGCCAGACCGACTACCAGCGCGCCCATCAGACCAGGCCCCGCAGTCACCGCGACGCCGTCGATTTCCGACAGATCGATGTCTGCGGTAGCGCAGGCGCGTTGCAGCGTAGGCACCATGGCCTCCAGGTGCGCCCGGCTGGCCACTTCGGGCACCACACCGCCGAACCTCACATGCAGCTCAACGCTGGAGGCCACTTCGTTGGCCAGCAGCTCGTGCCCGCGGACAATGCCGACACCGGTCTCGTCGCAGGAGGACTCGATACCGATAATGAGCGGACCACCTGCGGCCCCGCTCGGCGGAATGGTCATAGTTCCTCCGCCGTGACTGAGATGGGGTCCAGCCAGGTCTGGAGGTCATAGAGCTTCAAGATCAGCGCATCTTGGCCGGGTCCGTAGTAGTTCCGGCGAGCGCTGAGCTGCTCGAAGCCCAGCTGCTGGTAGAGCGCGATGGCCGCCTCGTTGCCGTACCCGACATCCAAGATCACCTCCCGCACCCCGTGCTGCCGCACCCGCTCCAGACCAGCGCGTACCAGGTCGGTTCCGATCCCACGACGGCGACTACGCGGCTCCACGACCAGGCGATGCACGTCAGCGAGTTCACCGACGGTCTTGATCGAGATCACGCCGACCGGGTGTTGTGCACGGGCGATCAAGATCGTCCGGCCATCGCCGAGCAGCTCCCCACGCCAGCTACGCTCGCTCCATTGTTCGGCGGCAGGAAAACCAGCCTGCTCCAAGACCATGATCGCATCAAGATCATCTCGTCGAGCGGGCAAGATGCTGATCTCGGAGTTGCGTGAGACGTGGATCATCGGGCCACCCCTTGGTAGTGCAGCACCGACTTGGGACGAGTCAGCTCGGTCGCATCAGGATGCCGCAGATAGAGCGGCTCCCGGCCGGCGTTGGGCAGCGTCGCACCCGACGTGGCGAGCACACCCGGATCCAGAGCTCGTGGACCCGGCGCGGCCTGCAGCTGGTCGCGGTAAAGGTCGGCCGCAGGTCCTATCACGGGCAGCGGAGGCACGTCGCTCGGACGTGACACCCGGGGCTGCTCGAGCCGTACGCCGAGAGGGCTGTAACGAGCCCAATACACCTCGCGACGCCTCGCGTCGGTGGCGACCACGAACTCCCCGGGGGTGTCTGCAGTGAATTGCGCAGCCAGTACGTCCAGGCTGCAGACCCCACGTAGCCCGATCCGCAGCACGAAACCGAGGACGTGCGCCGTGACGACGCCCACCCGTAGACCGGTGAAGGGTCCCGGGCCAACCCCGACGACCAGCTGGTCGAGGTCGACTGCGCGGACTCCGGCGGCATCGAGGCACTCAGAGACAAGCGGCATGAGTTGCTCGACATGAGCCATCTGGTCGGCAACGGTCGCCGTGGCGAGCACCTGATCGCCACGGGCCAGCCCGACATTGACCACCGTCGAGGTGTCCAGCGCGAGTACCAGCGGCGCGTCAATCATGATGATCACCGCGCAGTATTCCGAGGTCCACGCCACGCCACCGGGCTCCGACCGCGCGGATCGTGACCACCCGCTCGCTGTCATCGCCGACCGCCGAGAGATCGGCCGCTGAGGTCCAGATGTCGATCTCCAATCGATCCTCAGCAAGACCTTCAGCAATCCCCTGTCCCCACTCGACCACGGTGATCGAGTCAGGCACAGCCGCGTCCAAATCAAGATCATCGAGCTCGTACGAGGTGGACAACCTATAGGCATCGACGTGCATCAAGGTTGGTCGGCCGATTGTCGAAGGGTGGATCCGGGACAGCACGAAAGTCGGGGAGATGATCGGGCCCTCTGAGCCAAGTCCGCGGCCGATGCCCTGCGTCAAGGTGGTCTTGCCAGCACCAAGATCACCACCAGCGATGATCACATCGCCACGCTCGAGCAGCTGTGTTAGCCGCTCCCCGAGCCTTACCATGGCCTCGCTGGTGGGAACCTTGATCGCCAACGGCAGCGGCTTGGTCAAGATCACGCCATGAGGGACCGCACGATCGACGACGAACCCGCGGTGCTGCCAGAAGGCCAGGAACTCAGGAAACTCGGCCCGGGTGAAGAGCTCGACCTGCTGAAAGCCCTGGATCGCCGCAAGCTCCTCGGCCGCGGCCACCATGGCCGAAGCGACGCCATGGCGTTGCAGGTCAGGATGGACCGAGACGCGCGTGAACGTCGCAACGCCGGCTTGTGCAGCTGGCAACACCACGATTACTCCGGCCGGACGGCCGCCCACCTGAGCGAAAACTCCGCTGCCACGGAGCAGGCTGGCAGCCAAGGTCTCCGCGGTCTCATCGATCGCAGCCGAGGGCGGATCTACTTCGGGGCGCGCATCGAAAGCGCTGTGGATCACCTCAACCATCGCGGCCGCGTCCTGCGGCGACGCGATCGAAACCACAAGATCAGAAACCGAAACGCTCACCAGCAGAGAGCCTAGCCAATCGGCGTGCGCGCCAGCTGCAACTGACAACCAGGTCTGGCGGTTTGAGACAGCCGGCCAGGGCCAACATCACTCAAGGAATGCGGCGTGATCGGGAACCACGGGCGCCGGTCGAGTCTGGTGCCCGACGACGGCCTGAGCGTCCTGGCCCACGAACGCCGTCACCGCGTCGTCCTCGGGCGGAGTGACTGCGCTGAGCAGGCGGCGGCGCGATCACCCGCTGATAGGCGGCGTCGCTGATGGCATCGCCGCTAGCCCGCCGGGCGCCGGTCGCTGCGGCGAGTGCCCTGTCTCCAGGGATCGCTGACAGCATCACGGGACGTACGCCCGCCTGTGTGGTTAAACGGCCCAGCTCGTGACGCTGGTGCGGCAACGCGAAGGTGACGACGGCGCCCATCCCGCCCGCCCGAGCAGTACGTCCCGCACGGTGCAGATACTCCTTCGGCCCGTTCGGCGGGTCAGCGTGGAGGACCAGACCGACCTCGTCGACGTGGATGCCGCGCGCCGCGACGTCGGTGGCCACCAGCACCGGGAGCGAACCATGCTTGAAGGCCGACATGATCCTGGTGCGGGCGCCCTGGGCGAGGCCGCCGTGCAGAGCCCCGGCCAGCACCCCGCTGCGGCGCAGCTGCTCGGCCACCCGGTCGGCGCCGCGCTGGGTCCGGACGAAGATCAACGTTCGGCCCGGGCGACTGGCGATCTCTGCGGTCACCGCGGCCTTGTGCTGCGGCGCGATGCTGACCAGGTGATGGCTCATCAGGGGAACGCTGGCCTTGCTGGTGTCGACCTGGTGCACGACGGGCTCGTGCAGGTAGTTGCGGACCAGGCGGTCGATGGCGTTGTCCAAGGTGGCGGAGAACAGCAATCGCTGCCCACGGTCGGGCACGATGTTTAGTATCTGACTGACCGCAGGCAGGAAGCCAAGATCGGCCATGTGATCCGCCTCGTCCAGCACCGTGATCTCGATGCGGCTCAGGTCGGCGACCCCCTGGTCCATCAGATCGATCAGCCGCCCGGGCGTCGCGACCACGATCTCGACACCACGGGAGAACGCCAGAATCTGCGGCGGGTACGGCATTCCGCCGGCGACCAGTACCAGTGACAACCCCGCGATTCGCGCCAAGGGCGCGATGACGTCGGCGACCTGCATGGCCAGCTCTCGAGTCGGCACCAGGACCAGGCCGCGCGGTCGTGCCCTCGCTGGGCCGGCCGGCCCGGCGAGTCTGCTGATCATGGGCAGGCCGAAGGCCAGCGTCTTGCCTGAACCGGTACGGCCGCGGCCCAGCACGTCCTTGCCGGCGAGTGCGTCCGGGATGGTCGCAGCCTGGATCGGGAACGGTTCGTTGATGCCATCCGCGCTAAGCGCGGCGACCAGGTTCGCGGGAACGCCCAGGTCGGCAAAGCCGCGGGACGTCGCGTCCAGGGTCGGGAGGTGTCGGGGAGCGGGCGACGCCGGGGTCCGGGAGGACTGGTCGTCGCGATGGTTGGGTGCACGCCCAGGGGCGGTGCGCTCGGTGGCTGACCAGCGATCCTTGGGCGCGCGGTCAGTCTTGGCGGGTTTAGCTGGCATGACATCTCAGTTCTGACCGCCGGGGGGCGGACAATGGTCTAGGCACGTCGAACGCCCAGACCTGATCAGTCATGGTGGGAGACGAACCTCGCTGCGCCTCACGTTCTCGTGCGGCGCTGGTGGCCCGGATGCGGACAGCAACCGGAGAAGCTAGCAGACTAGCAGGCGGCAGTGATCAGGCACGAATCCATCGCCGATGCTCACCCGAGCGCGGTCGTCGTCGTGCACACCCGATCGAGCAAGCGGTCCAAAGCGGCGTTGAAGATCTCGTGCTTCTCGATCATGCCCAGGTGCCCGCACTTCTCGACGCGGATTGCCTCGGCATTGGGCAGCAAGTCAATGAGGCGGGCCGTGTGCTCAATGGGAGTGATCACATCGTCCTCACCGCCAACAACGACGGTCGGTACGGTGCTGACGATCTCGAGGGCCTGATACTCATCCAGCTCCCGAAACGCCGGAAAGTAGTCAGCCACCACCTCAAGTGGAATCTCCGCAAGCATCTCTGAGGCAAAATCCACATAGTGTGGCGGCACGTCCGGTCCGAACGCCAGTCGGCGGGTTACCACGAACCCCAAATCGCTGCCCGCGCGGCGTCCTTGCGCGACGAGCTCAGGTATCCGGTTCAGGCCGGACATCAACGGCTCGGCGATTCGGTGAAAGGCGCGGCCGGGTATGCCCCGGATCGGTGAGTGGTACGCCAGCTCGCCAGCGGATGTGCAGAACAAGGCGACGCCAAGGATCTGAGTTCCGAACAGCTCGGGATGGACCTGCGCGAGCCGCATGATCGCCATACCGCCCATCGAGTGCCCAATAAGGATCACCGGTCCTGTCCCTACGACTTCCTGCAGCACCTGGTATAGGTCCTCGGCCACCTGGGGAATCCGGCAACGCTCTGCCTCGGAGCGACTTGATCTGCCGTGAGAACGCTGGTCATAGAGCACCTGGCGCAGTCGTCCACGGAAGTGGAGGCGCTGAAAATGCCAGCAGTCAAGATTCAGGCCATACCCATGGACGTAGAGCAGCGTGAGGTCATCGGCATTGCCCTCGTCCACCTCGGTGTGGAGCACGACGCCATCGGGGGTGATGACATCGGGGCCGTCGGACCGCAGCGAAAAGAACTCTTCAAGGCCAGCCTCGGTGTTGCGTGCGATCCGCTTCGACACGATCCTGCGCTCTAGTTCGACGCCGAGCGCGATCCCGCCGGCCGCCAGCGCTGCGAAACCGGTCAGCAGTCCGAATCCCGCAGCCAGCCCGCTCCGCTGCGGCGCCATCAGATGCGCTCCGTACTGGCGTGAAGGTAGCGGCGCGGCACCCGCGTTCCGATTCGGGTCACGATCTCATAGCCAATGGTGTCGCACCAGGCCGCCCACTCGGCGGCCGTCGGTTCCCCGGCATTACCGGGGCCGAAGAGGACGACTTCCTCGCCCGGCTCCGCAACCGCTCCTGCACCCAGCTCAACCACGAACTGATCCATGCAGATCCGGCCGCGAACCGGCACTCGACGTCCCGACCAACCCAGCCACGCTCGGTTGCTGGCGTGCCGCGGGATGCCATCGCCGTAGCCGAGAGGGATCAGGCCAACTGTGGTAGCTACATCTGCGGTCCAGGTCCATCCATACGAGACGCTGGCGCCCGCCGGTATCTGCTTCACATTGACCAGCTGCGAGCGCAGCCGCATCACCGGCCGCAGGGCGACACCGGCAAGCGCTGCGATGCCAGGCGCCGGGTCGATGCCGTACGCGGCGATGCCGACACGGACCAGATCCAACCGCGCCTCCGGCACGACGAGCGTTCCAGCGGAGTTCGCCAAATGCCGCAAGGTCGGCTCGAGGCCTGCAGCCCTGGCCTGTTCGTATCCGCGCTGGAACGCCTCAAGTTGAAGAGGAACCGACGGATGGCCCGGCTCGTCAGCTGCGGCTAGGTGTGACCAGACGCCCACCACTTCGATGGCCCCTGCGTGCTCGGCCTCGGCTGCGGCGGCACACACATGCTGCCAGTCGTAACTGGGTGCCCCGTTGCGGGAAAGTCCAGTGTCGATCTTGAGGTGCACCCGGGCGCGTCGCTCGGACGTAGCAGCTGCAGCGGTGAGCCGGCCAATGTGCTCGACCGAGTGGGCCGATACGTCAACATCGGCCGCCACCAGCGGCGCCAAGTCCTCCTCCACGCCATACAACCAGGCCAGCACCGGACCAGCGTCGCCCGCTTCCCGGAGCATCAGTGCCTCAGCAGGCGTGGCTACGCCAATCCATCGGGCGCCAGCGACCCTTGCCTCCCGAGCGCACTCGAGCAGCCCGTGCCCGTAGCCATCGGCCTTCACCACAACCATCGCCGGGACACCTGCGTGCGCCTGAAGGGTGGTCACATTGGCTCGGAAAGCAGCCAGATCAATCTCCGCACAAGCGGTGGCCGGGTCTATGGCGGCGCCCACAGTCGGGACCCGCAGCTGCTTGATCATCTAGCTCTCGCACGCCGCTCGAGACGCCCCAGCGTCTGCCCGATGGCGCGCGCCAGCTCCTGCGGAGCCAACACGCCAGGGTGT
>DATEWO010000063.1:0-6373 GCA_035257925.1 Propionibacteriaceae bacterium
ACGCCGTGTAGAACGCTCTTGGCTTTCTTCGCCGACGCGGAGCCGTGTGCCTCTGCCACCCGCTGCAGGAAGCCGCGCAGGCGTTGCGGGTCATTCGCTTGCTGGAGTGTGAGACCGCGCAGCGACGACGTCGTGGAGTCAACGTACTTCTGCCAGGTCCAGGAGTAGTCAGCGATCGTCCGCGCGCTGAGGCCCGAGTCTGGTCGCGCGATCTGCTGCAGCCAGCGCTCACCCGCCTCGAGTAGCGGCATGGTCGGGTTGATGACAGCATCGGCTCCACGAAGGACGGCTACCGCCGCCGCCTCCAGGGAGGCCTCAGCTTCGCGCCTCGTCCGGCCGAATCGCACTATCTCTTGACGGATCCCGTCGTGGCCGCGCACGTAGACGCGAGCCTTCCATCGGGTCGCCTTCTGCGGCCTCGGTGCGGCAACCCATCGTCCGGCCCTGTTCTTGTGTTGCGCGGTCACCGAAACGTCCCCGGATTCGCCCAAATCGAGGTTCCTCACAGAGGCAAGCTATCCCACATGTGGGGAGCGATGTGGGGAGCAACGCCGTCTGGGCGCGGATCTCGAAACTGGAGTCCCTAGTCGGAGCCAGGTTTTGCGCCCCCGGTAGGAATCGAACCTACGACCGACAGATTAGAAGGCTGCTGCTCTATCCTCTGAGCTACGGGGGCCAGGAGCACACCGTCCGTACCCTACGGCCAGCTCGCGCATCACTGTAGCGCCCGATCTTGCGCCGAATAAATCGATCGGCTCGTGTTCACGGCCTGGGTAGGTTCGGTCGAGTGGCAGATGTCAGCGGCGGCGAGAGATTGCCATCCGGGGTTGGGAAACCGAGCCCGGAGCTGGTGCGCTTGCGACGCATCGCGGTTTCTGTGTATGGGCCAACAATCCTGGTGTCAGTCGGGCAGGGCGCAATCCTCCCGATGGTGGCTCTCTCGGCGCGCGCACTCGGCGCCAGCGTAGGAACCGCAGCGCTCATCGTCGCGCTGATTGGTCTCGGGCAGTTGATTGGCGATCTCCCCGCCGGTGCTCTGGCCGCCCGAATCGGGGAGCGACGAGCCTTGATTGCAGCCTGCGCCGTTGATGCGATGGCTCTGCTGGGAGCCTTCCTAGCCCAATCCCTGATCTTGCTTGCGGTTGCCATCACGGTCACCGGCCTGGCCCATGCGGTGTTCGGTCTGGCCCGGCACGCCTACCTCACCGAGGCGATCCCGATACCGTTCCGGGCCCGGGCTCTCTCCACCCTGGGCGGTGGCTTTAGGATCGGGCTGTTCATCGGACCATTCATCGCTGCTGTGATCGTCACGCGCTGGAGCATCGGCGCTGCGTACGGGTTCGCGGCCATCATGAGCATCGCCGCCGCCATCCTCACCGCATTCCTGCCGGACGTCACCCGGAACCATCCGGCCACCGCAATCGGCAACGGTTCGCGCCACCGGTCCGTGATCTCAGTGCTAGCTGAGCATCGCCGTATCCTGCTCACGCTAGGCATCGGCATTCTGGTTATCTCCGCCGCTCGTGCCACCCGCCAATCCATCGTGCCGCTGTGGGCTGAATCCATCGGCATCGACGCCGCAACGACCGCGGTGATCTTCGGAATCTCCGCAGGAGTGGACATCCTGCTGTTCTATCCGGGTGGCGCGATCATGGACCGCTTTGGCCGGGTATACGTCGCGGTGCCGACCACGATTGTGCTCGGACTGGGCTTCATGTTGTTGCCGCTGACCACCGGGGCCACTAGCGTCGGCCTGGTGGCTGCGCTAATGGGTCTGGGCAACGGCATCTCTTCCGGCATCGTCTTGACTCTCGGCGCCGACGCCTCACCGCCGCAGAATCGGGCGCAGTTTCTCGGGGGATGGAGGGTCTGCAGCGATCTGGGCAACCTCGCCGGCCCGCTGGTGATCAGTGTCGTCAGCGCATTCGCTTCCCTGGCAGTGGCCGCTGTCACGATGGGGCTGCTCACCTGGGCAGGCTCGGGCTGGCTGGTCAAGTGGGTACCGGTGTATGCCGCCCGGCCGCGCCGGAGAAGTGAAGGACGAAAGGCACAGGAAGCCTAGAGATGGCCACAATCGACCTCCTGGTCTGGGTCGACTGCGAGATGACCGGACTCGACTTGATCAATGACGAACTGATCGAGGTAGCTGCCCTGGTCACCGACGCCGATCTCAATGTGCTGGGCGAGGGAGTCGATCTAGTGATCAAGCCGAGCAACCGGGCGCTGGAGCAGATGGGGGATTTCGTACGCGGCATGCACGAGGCCTCCGGCCTGCTCAGCTTGCTCGACAGCGGGTTGTCCATGGCCGAGGCCGAGCAGCGTGTCCTCGACTACGTCCGGACTTTCGTGGCTGACCCTGGCAAAGCCCCGCTCGCCGGCAACACGATCGGCACCGATCGGGCGTTTCTGGCTCGTGACATGCCGACATTCGAGCGCCACGTTCACTACCGCAGCGTTGATGTCTCCAGCATCAAGGAGCTGGTACGTCGCTGGTACCCACGCGTCTACTACCAGGCGCCGGCCAAGGCCGGCAATCATCGCGCGCTCGCCGACGTACGAGAATCCATCGAGGAGCTGCGCTACTACCGGGAGGCGGTGTTCGTACCACCGCCTGGCCCGGACAGCGCCGCGTCAAAAGAGATCGCGGATCGCATCAGGGGCCCGCTGACCGGGGTGGCTCCGAGCCAGAACTGACTAGGCCTGGCAAACCGGCGACCGGTACACTTCACGCTGCGGTGTGTGGTCCACGAAAACATGTTCGGACCGTTCGCATGGTGGGTGTAGCTCAGCTGGTAGAGCACCTGGTTGTGGTCCAGGACGTCGCGGGTTCGAGTCCCGTCACTCACCCTCGGGGCGTGAGCGTCGGGAATCGCGCGCCGCCGTGCTGAGGAGGAGCGAGCAGACACGTTTGTTCGTCTGCGAGTGACGACGAAGTAGGCGGATGCACGCGCGATGCGCGAACGCCCTAACCAAAGGGGTAGGAACGACGGATCGGGGAACGATCGTCGCGGAGGTTCGATGACCTACTATCCGTCCCTCAACCGCCAGAGTCGATGACCGGCACTCACTCCGAGATTGCGGTCATTGGCGGTGGCCACAACGGGCTGGTCGCCGCGACGTATCTGGCCCGGGCCGGTTGCCAAGTCAGTATCTTCGAGGCGCGCAACGAACTCGGTGGCGCCGTGACCAGCAAGGAAGTGTTCGAAGGTGTGGCCGCCCGGCTCTCCCGCTTCTCCTACCTGGTCTCATTGCTGCCTACCTCGATCATCGAGGAGCTGGGACTCCGCCTGGAACTCCGCTCGCGTCACGTCAGGTCCTATACACCGGTCGACTCAGCTGGCCTCCTTATTGAGCGCCAGGAGGGACGTGCGACGCGCGACTCGTTCCGGGCACTGACCGGCGACGAGCGCGAATACCAGGCATGGAGTGAATTCGAGGCCGGAATGCGGGAGCTGGCCGCGGTGCTAGAACCAACGTTGACCGAGCCACTGCCACGCGCCGCGGAGCTGCGGGCTCAAGTCGATCAGGAACTGTGGGCGTCAGTGGTCGAGCGACCGCTCGGGCAGCTCATCGAAGCGAGATTCGCTGACGACACCGTACGCGGTTTGGTGCTGACCGACGCCATGATCGGGACCTTTACATCGGCGCACGATCCGTCACTGCTCCAGAACCGCTGTTTTCTGTACCACATGATCGGCAACGGCGATGGCGAGTGGAGGGTGCCGGTCGGTGGCATGGGTGCGGTTACCGCTGAACTGGTTCGAGTGGCAGAGAAGGCCAAGGTCTCGATCCGGGCAGGCTGCCCTGTTGATGCCATCAAGCCACGGGCCGGTGGCGGAGCAACCATTTTCCCCGCCGACCGGGAGGCGATCACCGCTGACGTGATCTTGGCGAACTGTGCGCCAGCCACCCTCCAGCGGCTGCTGGGGAATCCCTACCAACCGCCAGTCGGCAGTCAGACCAAGATCAACATCGTAGTGCGGCGGCTGCCTCGTTTCCGATCCGGCCTAGAGCCAGCGATCGGCTTCGCTGGCACGCTGCATCTCGGCCAGGGCTACAAGAGTTTGCAGCAGGCGTACGAGGACGCAGCGGCGGGCAAGATGCCGGATCCGATGCCGTGCGAGGTCTACTGCCATACGCTGACCGACGGCTCGATCCTAGATCCGGAGCTGCGAGCTGCGGGCTACCACACTCTGACGCTGTTCGGGATGCACACGCCCTCGAACCTGTTCATGATCGATCCAGCCGGCTCACGGGAGCGAGCAAAGGAGGCAGCGCTGCGTTCTCTTCGGTCGGTGCTCGCTGAGCCGTTGGAGCCCTGCCTAGCCCTTGACCGACATGGGAAACCATGCGTTGAGGTGATGACACCTCTTGATATCGATGCGGAACTCAGGATGCCGGGCGGCCACATCTTCCATGGCGATCTGGCATGGCCTTGGCTGGCTGACGATGCGTCCGCGGCGACCGCGGCGGAACGCTGGGGCGTCGCTACCGACTACCCCGGGATCCTGTTGTGCGGCTCAGGAGCGGTACGTGGGGGCGCCGTCAGCGGTCTCGGCGGCCACAACGCTGCTCAGGCCGTGCTTGAAGAGAAGGGATCCTGATACTGTTGCTCTTCGCGCGCGCCGCTAGCTCAACTGGCAGAGCAGCTGACTCTTAATCAGCGGGTTGGGGGTTCGATTCCCTCGCGGCGCACTAAATGGCCTAGTCGGGGGCACTTTCTACAAGGTATCCGACCAGCCGACTCGGGCCATTGCTCACCACTGCTCACAGCGATGCTCCGTAAGCGCTGTCGTGGCCGCGTAACAGATATACCGAACCCCGTTGAACGCACGCCGCAGCGGATCATGACGCCCTAAGCCCCGATCGTCGGCGCCACAAGCCCCATCACCTGGACGGCCCTCGACGGCCGGCTGGCCGACGTCGAGGGTTAGGTGTGTGCTGAAAATCGGGCCCCATGGCTCGGATCGGACTTACGGGAGGGGCGGCGTCAGCCGGTAGCGCGAAATAACGTCGGGGAGCCACGCTGGTTCACCGAACTGCAGACCATAGTTTGCGGCAAGGGCCGCGATCTCAGCCATGTCAGGTGGACCGCTGGTGAGGAGTTCTGATACTTCCTTGAAGAAGTTTTCCAACCCTGCTGGGCTGATCACCTCAATCATCCGGGCCGGGACGTTGCCCGCGTTCCACATGGCGTGCATCTCATTACGTGGCTTGGTGATGTACCCGCCGGCACCAAGGACGACCTCACGATCACCGGATCGAAAGCCAATCTCTCCCTCGGTGACGATTGAGTACTCATCCTCCCTGGTGTGCAGATGGGGCAGCACCAGGGCTCCCACCGGAAATGGATGCTCAACTATGGACACTGCGCCGCCGGTGTCGGCTCCCCACAGCTTGAAGGCGACACCGACCGAGCCTGGACTTGGATCGACGGCCAGTCCTTCGCCTGGCTTAACGATGGTCAGGGGTGGAGGATTTGTTGACGTCACGGGTGACTCCTCAGGTTAGAAGGACTGGACGCTCGTTCTGGCGGCGCTCATTGACTTCGTCGTAGTCTGAGGACCGCTGACATTCGCCGATCCGGTGGATATGCATGGCGCTGACTCCCCTTGCTCAGAAGGGGACCTGGGTGGCGAGCAGCCCCCAGGGTTGGCCGCCTTCCGGGCCTGGGCGACCACTGAGGATCCGGCAGAAGTCGGCGGCATCCATCACGATCTCCTCACCGCCCGTGCCGGAGCTCCAGCTCCCGCCGGCGGGGCCTGTGAGCTCGAGTTGATAGGGCTGGCCGTGACGGCGGGCCCACTCGGCCACGACGTCTGCGACGATGACGCCGTCGTGGTCGGCGGTGAGCACCGGGGCTCGACCGGTTGCCCGAGCGAGGTCGAGGCGGTGCATCCACGCGTCGCGAGTGAGGATTACATCGGTGAGGTATCCGAGGGACCATGACTCCGGTGCACCGTTGACGACCTCCTTCCCCGGGAGGCGTCTGCGGCGTAGGAAGCCGGGAATACGGCGGCGTCCCTTGGCCCCGCGCGGGCCGACGCGGTGCAATTCGGCGCGCAGTTCCTCGGGCCCGAGGTGCTGCCGCTCCTCGACCTGCAGGGCGGTCAGTGCGTCGACCTCCGCCTGGCCGGGTTGTTGCCGGGACTTGGTCGCGCGCATTTGGCGCGCCAGTTCAAAGGGGCTGGAGAGGAGGTTCGCCTGGCCAGCGATGTGTGCGACCAGCTGGCGTACGTCCCACGCCGTGCAGTCGGTGGGCCGGGTCCAGTCCTCGGGCCGGAGTGCTTCGACGGCGTCGGTGACGCGCTGGTACTCCGTCTGGGCCAGCCGCATCGCGGTCGGCCGTTCGATCGCTGACTGGATAACGTCG